>JAYVPF010000295.1:0-14214 GCA_043757535.1 Burkholderiales bacterium | reverse complement strand
CGATACGCCATTGCGAACCACAACCGAGCTCTTCATTCAACATGCCTTCATTTAAGCAGAGTCGATGAATTATAAACGGTATTTTAGTAAATGCTATGCCCCTAAGTGGTTGAACAGGGATTGACGGTGCAGGGATGCAAGAAATTAACGGCAGCCGCGCTTTGGCCAACAAGCAGATTGCGAATGCGACTGCTTCCCGGGTTGCTCATTCGGATGGCTTGAGTAGAGTTGCCGACGAGTTTGACGACATGACCGCTTTGGCTGTTGAAGGTGTTGCCGGAACGTCCGTATCCGGTCAATTGCGTGAAATTACCTTTCAGCTCCAGCAATCCATTTGTCCATTGAGCACCGCAAAAAGAATCGCTATAACCCGCTTCGACGAACTCACCGCCGACGCGAATCCAGTCACCGACGTTGGTTGAAACGACGCAGCCAGTCGATGCATTCACCGAACTCCATGTGCCGTCGGCATTGCGTGTGCCACTGGTCATCACCAGAAAATCACCACCGACATTCAAGTTCGGCGCACCGCGCTGTGTCGCGCCACCGTTCAATGTCAACGTGCCACCACTCTGACGTAGCGTGCCAGTGACGGTCAGCGCGTATCCGTTGAGGTTGACCGTTCCGTTCTGTATCGTCAAATCGCCGCTGACCGTTTCGTCAGACCCGAGGGTGTAGTTGACAGTGACCCTGGAGGGAATTGCCTGCGCTACCATCGCAGCAGCGAAGCACAGAAGACCGAAACACTGTGTGACGAATATTGACCTGATCATGTTTCATTCCGCCCCAGAATCTTGTTTGATGGTCCAATATACAAACTACGGCGATCCAATGAAGTCGGCACCGGCAGCCGGATGCGCTGGCAGGCGCGCTTTGTTTCGCTCCGCTAACTTTTTCACTCCCCCAACACATCACACATTTGACGTGGCCCGTAGGGCCGAGTGGACGTTGCGCTGCAACGTCTATATCGCGTCGAGCCCTTGGCAGCGAACGCGTACTAAGTTTCTTACGCTGTTCGAACCTCATTCAGCAAGTCTGGATGGCGATCAAGCATTTTGAGTAGCTTCACCAGTGCCAACGGTGGCTTGGTTTTGCCGTTTTCGTAGCGCGAAAACGCGTTCACGCCGCCGCCGAAAATTTCTGCGGCTTCGCGTTGATCTAGCGCCAGCTTCTTGCGTACTTTGGTGATGTACTGCGGATCGACGTAGGCGGCGTTCACTTGTTTTTGGAATGCTCCGATGAGTTCACTGTAACGGTCGCCGTGCTCCCGATTCAGTATGACTTCGTTGCACGCGGGGCAGAAGTCGCCCGTCACTGCTGGGATTGAGGTGGGTTCACCCTTGTAGATGTAGGGCACGTCGCGAGTATCGGGGATGAGTTTGGCTGCGCCGCAGCATGGGCATTTCATGTCAAAGCTCCTTGAAGGAAACGATTAGAACGTCGTCGATTACCGTCAGTTTTACGTAGACATCAATACCGCTTGCTATCCGCGCGTGGTAGACGTCTTGCCAGATGTGATGATCGGCGTGGGTGGTCATGCTCTTGTAGAACTGCGTTACGGTCAGCGTCATGACCACCGCGCACATACCGGATAAATCGTTGATGCCTAAGTCGCGGGCACCATTGAAGGCGGAGGCCGTTGCGTTGACTTTATCGGCCGCGATCAAGGCTTTCACGACTGATAGCTTGCGGTGCGGGACGCCTTTCTCCATGGTTCAATTATACCTACTTGGTTTATTTGGCAAGTAGGTTAAATGAGCGAAACACGCCGTTCTCAGTCGCGGAAGGCTTCCTTCTGGTGGTTACGATCAGTCTTAACGCCATCACCCAAACCCCAACCCGCTCCCGCGCTGCGGGAGCGGTGCCGCACCTAAACCTTCCGAATAGTACAAACCGTGTCATACCACCCCTGCATGCCCACCAGTGGCGCTGGTTGAATCGGCAAGATGGCGTTGATGTTGTAGCCCGATCCGGTGCCGCCTCGTCTGGGGTCCCACCAGATATCCTCTGACAAGTCCTGATCTTCGGCGATGAGGCTGTCGTTCCATGCGGGCAGGTCTTGCCTTGCGCCGTTCGTGGCGGTAGCGGCGCGACCGTGGAAGAGATTGCCTAGCGTGTTCGAGACGGCCAGAACGCGCGGGTGAATGCCTTCGGTGACCCACACGGGGATGACGGCGCGGCCCACCACTTCGCCCTGACCAGCGCCCATCGCGTGACCGTACGGGCGGTAGGTGGTGATCTCCACCCAGTCGCCAGTCTTGAGCTTCCGCTCGCTCGCTGTTTTTGCGTTGATCCACATCGGGTTGTGATGCACGATCTCGCTCAGGAATTTTTGCGATTGTGTGCGGCCCTGCGTGTGGACATTCCACTTGAAGGTGACGAGGTGCAACTGCTCGGGCTTCATCTTTGCGATGCTGGGAATCGGGAAGTAATCGGGCATGCCTTTGCCGCCGTCTTCATCGAATTTACGCTCCTTGGCGGCTGCTTCGATGTCTTCGTGATAGACGGAGAATTTGCGTGACGGCGTGGCGAATCCGCGCCGAGGTTTGTCGTCGACCATGAGGCCAATTTTGGCTTCTGTTCCGGCGGTGTTTGCTTTGAAAATATCGCCCGTCTTTTCGTCAACGCGCGCGTCTTTCATCTGCGCGGCGGAGAGTTCCCAGCCGAACAATGCGTAGTATTTCGGCTTCGTCATGTCTTGCCAGACGCCGTGCTTTTTCATGTACTCGAAGCCGTCTTCGCCGACTCTGGCAGTGAGCCCTGCGCAACGCAGTTTCATCCATTCTTCATGGTCTTTGAACGCGAAGTATTTGGCGGTCTCGGGGCTGATGCGCTTTCCGAGTTGAATCATCACATCGACAAAACTCACACATTCGCCGGGCGGCGCAATGATCGGCTGACGCAGCGTCACGTAATCGCGCAGCTCCATGTTGTTTCGCGTGTCGAAGCCCCAGCGTTCCATGTAGCTCGCGTCGGGCAGGATCATGTCGGCGTAGTGCGCTTGCTCGGAATACACGACATCGCTGCAGGCGTGAAACGGCACCAGCTTTTCGTCTTTGAGCACATCCACCGTGAGGCTACGGCCCTCGGGCCAGGTTTGCGGCGCGGCGACGGTGTAGCTCAGATACACCTGTACTTTGCCGCGACCTTCCTTCAGGCCGCGATAGACGATTTGCCCAACTTTCATGCGCTGCCATTTGTTGGCGAGCAGCCATTCCACGGGATCTTCAATCGCGCTTTTGGCTTTTGGCGCGGGCGGGATCGGCTGCGGGTTTGGGAACACACGCGGTGGCACTCGCGTGGGCTCTTCATCGTAGCAATAGCCGCCGACTGCGCCGATTGAACCGACGATGGCATTTAACAAAATGACGGCGCGGTCGTTGTTAAATCCGTTGTAATGAGCGCCGGAGCCACGGTTGGTGAAGGCCACGGCAGCAGGCGCGGCGGCGGCGAATTCGAGACCGATCCGGCGGATGTCTTTCGCCGCGATTCCGGTGACGCCTTCAGCCCATTCAGGCGTGTACTGCGCGATCCACTTTTTCAGTTCGGCCGCGTTGACGTTGCTCCATGTGTCGAGCCATTTCGCGTCGTGTTTGCCATCATGATGGCGTTGCCCATGCCGAGCGCAAGTGCGCTCTCGGAGCCCGGCGTGTTGCACAACCATTCGTCAGAGCGGCCCGCCGTGTTCGAGCAACGCACGTCCACAGTGATGAATTTCGCGCCGTTGTCGAAGCGGCCTTTGATCACTCGTTTCGCGACGTGAATCGCCCCTTGATGCGCTTCGTACAGGTTGGTGCCGAAATTCAGGATGTATTTGCTGTTGGCGAAATCACCGGTTTCCCAATCGGTTTCGCCGAAGCAGGCGTAGTTCGCGGCGCGCTTGTTGGACGAGCAGAGCGCACGATGGTTGAAGAGGGACGGCGAGCCAATGGCGTTCAAGAAGCGCGTCATCTCCTCGGCGATACGCGAGCGGCCGATCTGGATAGCGATTTCTTCGGGGTGGCCTTCGTCGATGGCTTTGCGCATGCGCGTGGCCATTTCGTCGTACGCCTCGTCCCAAGTGATGCGCTTCCACTTGCCTTCGCCGCGTGCGCCGACGCGTTTGAGCGGGTACAGCATGCGCTCGGCATAGGTGTTGATCGTGGGGCCGGATTGACCTTTGGCGCACAGGCTTTTGCCGTTGTTCGGGTCTTCTGGATTGCCGCCGATTTTGACCAATTTGCCGTCAATCACATAGGCCTGAATGCCACACACGGTGGAGCAGTTGAGGCAAACGCTCTTGATGATTTTGGCTTTGGTGTAGTCGTCTTTACGTCGACCATCGCCGCTGATTCGGCGGGCTGCGGCGCGTTGGCCGATGAGGGGTTTCTTGGTGATTCGGCATGCTTGCGCTGCGGCGTCAGCGACACCCGGTGTTAGCAAAATCGTTTCGCCAACGGCAAGTGTTGCGAGCGCCGCGAGGCCTTGTTTCATCACTTGACGGCGCGATGAGGACTTGGGCTGCGTTTGTTTTGTTCCCTCTCCCTGGGGGAGAGGGTTAGGGAGAGGGACTTTGCTCGCTGCTTCGGTTCTTACTTCAGCGTCCCTCTCTCCCGCCCTCTCCCCCAGGGAGAGGGAGTCGAACGGCGGCGTTGCAGATGAATTTTTATCTCGTAAGCTCACGATTTTCCCCCGGTCGGGATCGACGGTTTCGCATCACTCACTTTCGCCAAAATCACGCGTTTCGGCGGTGGAAATTGTGACTCTAGCGACGTCCACGTTTCGATCTCGTACGAGTACGGATCGTGGAGTTTTCCCTTGGGAATTTTCTTCTCCATTTCCTTCGCATGACCGCGATAGGCGACCGACGGCTTGGTCTTTTCCTCGGGCTTTAACACGGCGGTTTCTTTGCCGTATTTCTTCATGAAGAGGGAATAGGGCGACTCGGGATGATTGGCGTCACCGAAGTGGAAAACCTCAGCCGGGCAGGTCTCGACGCAGGCGGGCTCCATGCCGACTTCGGTGCGGTGCGCACAGAAATCACACTTGTCAGCGATGTCGTTGTGGTCGCAACCGATGGCGGCGTAGGGGCAAGCGGATTCGCATTTGCCCGAGTTTTCGCAGAGATCCGGATTGACGCGTACAACGCCGCGGGCATCGTGATCAATGGCGTCATTCGGGCAGGCTTTGAGACAGGGCGCGTCTTCGCATTGCATGCAGAGGGTGGGCAAGAAGTTGCGCGTGACTTTGGGGTACGTGCCGTGCTCCTAGTAATAAACCTTGGTGCGATAGCGGCCGAGCGGGACGTTGTTTTCGACTTTGCAGGCCACCGAGCAGGCGTGGCAGCCAATGCAGCGCTCAACGTCAAGCGCAAGTTTCCAGCGGGGGTTGGCGGTTCTAGGCGTGGACATTGAATCCCCCAATGCTCAGGTGTCGGGGGATCGGTGCGGGTGAGCCGTTGGCACCGCTGACTAGCGCACCCAACACGGCACGTCGCGAACGCGAGGCACTTGGTTTGAACATGATTCACACTCCGGAAGGCAGGTTTTTTTGCTGACAAGTGAAGTATTGTCAATTGCACAAAGTATGCCTCACATCGGCTGAATTCGCCAATGCAATACGACGGATTCGGAATGCGTAATTTGCGTCAATTACAACGAGTGCAGTGGCGTTCAGCTTTATCGTAGAAATACCGCTGTACTTGGCCTATCGGCAATTTTTACGAATAATCGACTTTTACTATTTAATTGATCTAGCCCCCATAAAATATGGCGTTCAGCTAAAAGCTGACGATGCGAATGCTTTCGCCGTTGACGCTACCGAACCAGCCCAACGGCGCGCATTGCGTCCTCCAAACGCTTATGCTCGTCGTCAACGAATTTACCGAAATCGTCACCCGTCAGTAGCGCCGGAAACCAGTCGCTTTTAGCGAGGGTTTCAGTCCAGGACTTTTGCTTCGTGGCAGCGACGACGGCGTCGATCAACGCCATACGTTGCTGGGCTGTCAGTCCCGGCGCACCGTAGACCCCGCGCCAGTTGCGAACTTCGAGCGCAATGCCCAATTCCTTGAGCGTAGGCACGTTCTCGCCCGGCAGACGATTGGCTGACGTGACGGCGAGTGCGCGCACTTCACCGGTCTTCACATAGTGCGCCATCTCGTTCCACCCGGAGGTGCCGATCATGACGTGACCACCCAAAATGGCTGCGGACGCCTCGCCACCGCCCTGAAACGGCACGTAGTTGATCTTTGTTGGATCGACGCCGGAGAGTTTGGCCAGCTGCGCAATCGAGATGTGATCCACCGACCCGCGCGAGCCGCCACCCCACTTGACCGAGTTCGGGTCTTTCTTCAACAGATCGATGACATCCTTCATCGTTTTGATCGGCGAATTCGCGGGCACCACGAACACGTTGTATTCGTAGAAGAGGCGGGCGATGGGGGTGGCCTGCGCCAGCGTGACGGGTGGCTTGCTTTGCACGATGGCACCCACCATGACGGCACCGGTCACGATCATGGCGCTCGCGTCGCCTTTGGCCGTGCTGACAAACTGCGCGAGCCCAATCGTGCCGCCCGCGCCCCCCTTGTTTTCGAAGTGGACGCTACGTGCGACGCCGCTTTCAAGCATTGCCTTGCCCAGTCCGCGTCCGGTCTGGTCATAGCCGCCACCGGGGCTGGCCCCGATCATGAATTTGACCTGATCAAGTGCGTACGAAGAGCCGGAGTTCACTATCGTGGCGGCCAAAGTGATCGCAACGATCAGCGCATGGCGTAACATCAATTTCACGAGAGATCGTCCTTGAAAGCGTGAGCAGTGGATGGTAGGAGGTCGGCCTGACGGGTGGCTGTCGTACAAGGCTGACGACGGGCTGGCGTACAAACTAGATGCAATGATATGGGCGCTACACCGCAAGTGGAAAAACCCCGACTATTGGTTGTTGAAGACGATCCGGCCCTGGCTCAGGCGCTGGCGCTGGCGCTGGCGCGACGTGGCTTCAATGTTGCCCAGGCGACCAATGGTCGTAGCGCGCTGCAACGCGCGATCACGGAGTCGTTCGAGATCATCATGCTCGATCTGACGCTCCCTGAGATGGACGGATTCGAAGTGTTGAGCGAGATACGCGCGAAAGGTTTCACCACGCCGGTCATCGTGCTCACCGCGCGCGGAACGGTGGGGGATCGCGTGCATGGGTTGCGGCTCGGGGCTGATGATTACCTGTCGAAGCCGTTTGATCTTGACGAGCTGGAGGCGCGGCTACATGCGCTGCTACGTCGCAGCAAACCGGGCAGCGTGAATCGAAGAGTTTTCGGCGCGCTACGCATCGACGAGGCGGCGTCGGTTTGCTATGCCAACGGCGAAGCGCTTGAATTGTCGGCGCGTGAATTTGCAATGCTGGCGACGTTGATCGAAAAGCCCGCGCATGCGGTGACGCGTGACCGGCTGTGGGAGCGCGTGTTCAGGGACGGGCGCGAAGCGCAGCCTGACGCCATTGAGGTAGTGGCATATCGTTTGCGCAAAAAAATTGCCGGACTGGGCATCGAACTGGTGGCGCTGCGCGGCGTAGGTTATTTGATTCGCGAGAAGCGCGCCGAGTAGCTTGGACAAGCCGCCGATCTCTATCCGGCGCCGGCTGACGCTTTGGATTCTGGCCGCGCTGGTGACTTTTTTGGTGATCGACACCACAGTCATTTATCAGAATACTTTGCAGTCGATCAACGTGGCGTATGACCGGACGTTGCTGGCGTCTGCTCGTGCTATTGGTGACACCGTTCGCTTTGAGGATGGCAAGCTGACTTCATCATTGCCCTACGCCACGCTTGAAGTGTTTGAGGCAGTGACGCGAGGTCGCATCGTCTACCGCGTCAATGATTTTGAAGGGAGATTTCTCACCGGCTATCCAGAGCTGCCTGCCCACGATGGCGTGTTTCCAAAACGCACTGCTTATGCTGCGCTGGCAGCGTTTTACGAGGACAAATTCGAGAATGAGTCGGTGCGCGTCGCCGCGTTGTTACAACCAGTCTATATTAATCCTGGCTATCGCATGGTCACCGTGCAAGTGGCGGAAACGCTGGAGTTGCGGCGCGCGCTGGCACAGCAGGCCCTGATATCTACCCTTGACAGGCAGGTGATATTTTTAATGGTTTTATCGACGCTGATCTGGTGGCTGATCGCGCGCGGGATGCGCCCCGTTTCGGCGTTGCGCCGCGAGCTGCTGGAGCGCGATCCTGATTCACTCGCGCCACTCGGCACACCGGCACCGCGAGAACTCAAGCCCATCGTCGAGGCGTTAAATGAGGTGATGGCGCGATTGAAGCGGGTGCTCGACAATCAGCACCGCTTCGTGCGCGACGCGTCGCATCAGCTACGCACGCCGCTCGCTGTGCTCAAGGCGCAAGTGCAGAACGCACAGCGCGGTCACGTGCCGCCGCAGGTCGCGTTTGATGAGCTGGCCATTTCGGTAGATCGCGCTACGCGGATTGCCAATCAGATGCTGGCGATTGCCAAAGTTGCCCAGTTGGATGGCATGCCGGAGGCCGTCAACGAGACCACCGATCTGGTGGCGTTGGCGCGCGATCTGGCGGTGGAGTGCTCGCCCTTGATCGCTGACAAGCACCTCGATTTTGGGCTCGATGCCCCCGAGGCAGAATCGCTCGTATTTCGCGGACACGAATGGCTGATTCGCGAGCTGTTTCGCAATTTGATGAGCAATGCCATTCGCCACACGCCGAGAGGCGGCTCACTCGGCATAGACATCCGCCCGCAGGGTCACAGACTCCAGATGTCGGTGTGGGACAGTGGCTCAGGTCTCGACCGCGAACGGCTGGCCAAACTGTTCGAGCCGTTTTCGTCGGGCGATCCCAACACCGGGAGCGGATTAGGCTTGGTCATTTGCCGCGACATTTGCACGACGATTGGTGCGAAACTGACGCTTCGTAATCGCAATCTGGACGAAACGGGTGCACTCGGGCTGCGTGCCACCGTCGAATTTACCCAGAAAACGCATTAAAAAATATGGCGATCCAGCTTACCTTCAAGCAGAATCGTTGTCGCCAGCTCTTCAATGGATTTGGTCGACGTGTTGAGCACCGGAATACCCGCGTCTTTCATCATGCGCTCGGCAGCCGAGACTTCGTAGCGGCATTGCTTGTCGCTGGAATAAGTTGAGTTCGGTTTTCGTTCGTGACGAATTGTCTGCAAGCGATCCGGCGCGATGGTCAGACCAAACAGTTTGCTGCGGAATTGTGTGATCGAGTCTGGCAAGGCACCGCGATCAAAATCGTCGGGCGTGAGCGGAAAATTGGCGCAGCGAATGCCACATTGCAGCGCCAGATAAATCGATGTCGGTGTCTTTCCGCAACGCGAAACACCAATCAAAATCACTTGCGCACGACTCAGCTCTTTGGTGCTTTGTCCGTCGTCATGGGCGAGTGTGAAGTTGATCGCCTCGATGCGAGAAAAATATTCAGTCGAATTGCGCAAGCCGTGCGAGCGACCGGCAGCGTGAGAGCTTTTGGCATCGAGCTCCTGTTCGAGTGGTGCAATAAATGTCTGGAAAAAATCAATCACTCGCGCATTGCAGGTGCGAACCTGTTCGCTCAAGTGTTCATCAACGATTGAGCTGATAACGATAGGCCGCGATCCGCCCGCAGCGCTACACGCGTTAATGGTCGCGATGGCCCGTCGAGCGGCTTCGTCGGAATCGACAAAGGGAATCGTTGTTTTGCGAAATTCGAAACCATCGAACTGCGTGAGTAATGAATTTCCCAGCGCTTCGGCCGTGATGCCGGTGCGGTCAGAAACGAAGAAGACGGTGCGTTGGCGATCAGGCATAAAAACGCTCGGCCTCCGGCCAGTCGTACCACACGGGTTTAAGGCTCGGTGACAACAGCGGTAAATCACCGAACTTCACGCGACTTTCGTGAGGTGAATGAAAATCGCAGCCAATCGACGCTAGCAAAGAAAACTTGCGCGCCAGCGCACCGTACGCTGCCCACTCATGCGGGTGATGCGCCGCACACACGACCTCCAGGCCATCCCCGCCCGCGTCTGCAAACGCCTTCAGGAGGCCGTTCGGCCCGCCTGTCCACGTCGTGTCATAGCGACCGGGATGGGCCAGAACCGCGCGGCCCCCGGCGTCGTGAATGGCCTTGATGGTGTCGGTCATGGGCAGCCAGTCATCGGCGACGTAGCCCGGTTTACCCGGTTTCATGAAGCGTGCAAACACCTCACCCATCGAGCCGCAAACGCCACTGTCGATGAGATGCCGCGCAAAATGCGTTCGCGACACAAGCTCCGGATTAGGCGCATACGCGACAGCACCTTCAAATACGTCAGCTATCCCCACTTTTGCAAACGCCTGGCCCATTGCCTGGGCACGCACGATCCGCTTCTCACGGACGGTCGCTAAAGTTCGCTGGAGCTCAGCTGCATTTTCATCGATTCGCAGCCCGACAATATGAAGCGATAACCCGCACCACTGACTGGAAATTTCAACGCCAGCCACAAACTGCATGTCGTGCGTCGCGGCTTCCGTGCGGGCTTGCGCGATACCAGAGATCTCGTCATGGTCGGTGAGCGCCATCAGATCGACGCCCCGACTCGCTGCCAGTGCGATCAAATCGGGAACCGATAGCGTGCCGTCGGAAAATCGCGAGTGGCTGTGGAGATCTGCAACAACTTTCATCGGACTTATTATAGAAAGCGCTGCCCATGCAAGAATTTCCTAGGCTACGAACTATACTTGTCATATGCTTTTGGCATAACCGGTGATTGACCTGAGCGCAGTTGTTGTGGTGCGGCATTCGGGTAAAAAAGCCGGTTTTTTGTGTGATCACGCAGGAGGCGTTTGCGAGCCATGGGGCTTTTTCAGAAGATTACCAATCCGCGCGAAATTCGGCAAAAACTCGGCCTGAATCAGGAAGAGTTCTGGCAAAAAATCGGTGTGACACAAAGCGGCGGCTCACGCTACGAGGCGGGTCGCGACATGCCGAAGCCCGTCAACGAGCTGCTGCGGCTAGTTCACCTCGAAGGCGTCGACCTGAGCACCGTGCGCAAGGAAGACATTCAGATTATCGAATTTTTGCGTAACAAGCATCCTGACCTGTATGGCAAGCTTCGGGAAGCGGTTCACGGCGACGACGGCGAGCATACTAACTCAGTGTTTTAGCCAGTCTTTTAGCGGTCAATTTGTGCGTTGCAGCAAATTCGTTGCGCGCTTCGATAGAATCGCCTGCCATAACCCCATGGAGGCGACATGACGCAACCCGACACGCAACTCAATCCCAACGTGTTGCGATGGCTACGCGAACTTCGGATGACCGACGTTTCCGACTTTGGCGGCAAAAATGCGTCTCTGGGTGAATTGCTCGGAAATCTCGCTGACAAAGGCGTCCGGGTTCCCGGCGGCGTCGCCACCAGTGCGCAGGCGTTTCGCGATTTTCTCGCGACTAATGACTTGACCAATCGGGTTGCTGCCCGCCTCGCCGGGTTGAACGTCGACGACGTTCCTGCATTGGCGAATGCCGGTGCCGAGATTCGCTCGTGGATCGAAGCGGCACCGTTGCCTGCGGAACTGGAAGCTGGCATCGTTACCGCAGTAGGCGCGCTTGAAGCCGAGGCCGCAGGCCCGATTAGCTGGGCGGTGCGCTCGTCGGCGACCGCTGAAGACATGCCCGACGCGAGCTTCGCCGGACAACAGGAAACCTATCTCAACATCGTCGGCATTCCTGCAATTCTGGATGCGGTGCGCCGGGTATTTGCGAGCCTCTACAACGACCGCGCCATTGCGTACCGCGTTCACACTGGATATGCTGATATTCCGGTTGCGTTGTCGGCGGGCATCCAGCAAATGGTGCGCTCGGATTCCGGCGCAGCGGGCGTTATGTTCACGCTCGATACCGAGTCTGGGTTCCGTGATGCGGTGTTTGTCACGTCAAGTTACGGCTTGGGTGAGATGGTGGTTCAGGGAGCAGTGAACCCGGATGAGTTCTATGTTTTCAAGCCAACGTTGCGCGAAAGACGTCCTGCGATTTTGCGCCGTACGCTAGGTAGCAAAGCGCAGAAGATGATTTTTGGCAGCGTGCCGCAAGCCGGGAAGTCCACTGAAATCGTGGATGTACCGAAGGTCGACAGGGACAAGTTTTCGCTGACAGACGGCGACGTTGAAACGTTGGCGCGTTACGCCCTCACTATCGAAGATCACTACGGTCGTCCGATGGACATTGAATGGGGCAAAGATGGCAGCACCGGCGTGATCTACATCCTCCAAGCGCGGCCTGAAACGGTGAAATCGCGGGAGCAGGCGGGCAATACGCTAGTGCGCTATCGCATGACCGAGACGGGTGCGACTGTTGCCAGCGGTCGCGCCATCGGCCAGAAGATCGGGCAGGGCACGGTGCGTATCGTAAAAAACGCGAGCCAGATGGACATCGTCAAAGCAGGCGACGTGCTGGTCGCCGACATGACTGATCCCGATTGGGAGCCCGTCATGAAACGTGCGAGCG
Organism: Burkholderiales bacterium; assembly: GCA_043757535.1. Taxonomy (GTDB): domain Bacteria; phylum Pseudomonadota; class Gammaproteobacteria; order Burkholderiales; family Casimicrobiaceae; genus Casimicrobium. The sequence goes on along the minus strand of JAYVPF010000295.1, from coordinate 1,733 downwards.
CGATTGTCACTAATCGTGGTGGTCGCACCTGTCACGCGGCGATCATTGCGCGAGAATTGGGCATTCCGGCTGTGGTCGGTTGCGGCGACGCTACGAGCGTGCTCAGGGACGGCGACGTCGTTACGGTGAGTTGCGCCGAGGGCGACACCGGCCACATCTATTCCGGAAAACTGGCGTTTGAGCGCACCGAAGTTCAGCTCGACAACATGCCGGAAGCTCCGACGAAGTTAACGCTTAACGTTGCCAACCCTGATCTGGCATTTGAGTTTTCGCAAATTCCGAATCACGGCGTCGGTCTGGCGCGGCTTGAATTCATTATCAATCGGCAGATCGGCATCCATCCGCGCGCGCTCTTAGCGTTCGACGCACTGACTGATGAATTGAAAGCCAAAATTAGCGAGCGAATTGCCGGTTACGCTTCACCACGAGCCTATTTTGTGCAGCGCCTTTCGGAGGGCATCGCCACCATTGCTGCGGCTTTCTCGCCGCGTCCGGTGATTGTGCGGATGAGCGACTTCAAGTCGAACGAATATGCGAGTCTTTTGGGTGGTGCAGATTACGAGCCGCACGAAGAAAATCCAATGCTCGGCTTCCGGGGTGCGTCGCGCTACATCGCGTCGGAATTTAGCGATTGCTTCGCGCTCGAATGTGAGGCCCTGCGCTACGTTCGCGAGACCATGGGGTTGTCCAACGTCGAGGTGATGATTCCGTTCGTACGCACCATTGGCGAAGCGCAAGCAGTGATCAAGGCGCTCGCAGTGCACGGTCTGGAACGCGGCAAGAATGGCCTGCGCCTGATCATGATGTGTGAGGTGCCATCGAACGCGATTCTAGCGAACGAATTTCTTGAATATTTTGATGGCTTCTCGATTGGTTCAAACGATTTGACGCAGCTCACACTGGCGGTCGATCGCGACTCCGGCGGGCCGATTGCCAAGACGTTTGATGAGCGTGATCCTGCCGTGAAAAAAATGTTGGGCTTCGCAATTGATGCATGCGTGGCGCAGGGTAAATACGTTGGCATTTGCGGGCAAGGCCCATCCGATCATCCTGACCTTGCGGCGTGGCTGGTAGATCGCGGCATCAGTTCGCTCTCGCTCAATCCTGACTGCGTGATTGACACGTGGCTTTCGCTCGCGCGTCGCAAAGACGCAAACGCAGCAAAGTCCGCTTAGATCGCGGAAGCAATGAAACTGCGGTTCGCATTGCGCTTATCGTTAACGGCGCTTACTTTCGCCGCAGCAGGCGCAAGTGCAGCCGCGGGACCTGTCTGGATGACGGTTGGATTGGTCGTTTGCGCCTTGGCTGTTGTGGCATTGCCGGTTGCGAAAACAATCTCTGAACAGTACATCGGTGCATTGTTCGAGTCCCTTCGGCTGTCTCGCAAACCCGGTGCAGCGGCTGTCCGAGCTGTGGTGACGTCGAAAATTATTTTTGTCAGCAAATCGGCGGCAACGCTGGCTTCAAACTCCGGCTATGTGCTGCTATTTCGGGATGAAATGGACGCAACGGTTTGGCGTGAATTATCAACGCTGCTGCGGCACCAACCGCATGATCCGCAAGAACTCGCGCAGGTTGATCGCCATCACGCTTTTCGATTTGGCAAATCATCCGATTTATGACTATAATCACAATCTTGATTGGGGGTATAGCTCAGCTGGGAGAGCGCTTGCATGGCATGCAAGAGGTCAGCGGTTCGATCCCGCTTATCTCCACCAAATCAAGACTGTAGA
>JAYVPF010000294.1:0-45855 GCA_043757535.1 Burkholderiales bacterium | reverse complement strand
AGCCGCTAATGGCGATCTTGAATTTGCGCGGCAGGAAGGCGAATTCGGGGTGAACCGTGCTCCACTGACGAATAATTTCAGCCCACACCAGCGGGTTCACCACTTCGTCCGCCGCGACGCCTGCGAATTGGTCGGTCGTGGTATTGCGGATGCAGTTGCCGCTGGTTTGAATGGCGTGCATTTGCACGGTGGCCAATTCCGCGAGGATGTCGGGCACACGACCCAGTTCCGGCCAGTTGTATTGAATGTTCTGACGCGTGCTGAAATGCGCGTAGTCGTGATCGTACTCACGCGCAATGTGCGCAAACATGCGTACTTGCTTCGTGTTCACCAGGCCGTACGGAATCGCGACGCGCAGCATCGGCGCGTGCTTTTGCACGTAGAGGCCGTTTTGCAGGCGCAGTGGCTTGAATGCGTCATCGTCGAGTTCGCCGGACAGGAAGCGTTCGGTCTGGTCGCGGAACTGGAGGACGCGTTGGTCAACGACGGACTGGTCAAATGCGGTGTACTGATACATGCAGGTATTGTGGGCGCAAGCAATCGCCACTTACCGATATCAAACGGCATAAGCTAATAAACTTAATGAGCAGTGTTCACGTCCAAAGCTTCGCGCCTATCGCGGATGCACGCGCAACTCGGCTGATTCTGGGCAGCATGCCAGGCGTGGCTTCGCTGCGAGCGAACCAATACTACGCGCATCCGCACAACGCGTTCTGGCGCATCATGGGCAGCATCGTGAACGTCGATCCCATTGCTGCGTACGAAGAACGCGTGTGTGCCCTGCAGGCCGCAAGAATCGCTGTCTGGGATGTGCTGCAATCATGCGAGCGACGCGGCAGCCTGGATTCGTCGATTCGTCGCGACAGCGAAGTGGTCAACGATTTCGATACGTTTTTGGCGCAGCATCCGCACATCACGCAAATCTTCTTCAATGGCAGCGCTGCCGAGGCCAGCTTCAAACGGCACTGCGCGGCGCAGTTGCGTGATCCTCGCCTGAGTTTTCAGCGTTTGCCGTCGACCAGCCCAGCGCATGCCTCGTTGCGCTTTGAGCAGAAGCTCGCCGCGTGGCACAGCTCGCTGCACCGGTAATTCCCCTTCTATTTCAAAACAGCATTAATTTTTGACGCAGATTAACGCGGATTTCACACTGATTGCCGCAGACATTTTTGAATATTTTCTATTGCAGACCATCAAGAAAATCTGCGGTCATCGGCGTCGAATCTGCGCTAATCTGCGTCATAAATTGGCCCATTTATTTCCGTAACGAAATAGAAACAGAATTAGCCACTGCCCCTCTGCTAACGCTCTTCTTCAACGGTCGCCAACTGCGGCCCCCGCCGCAAAGTGCCGCCTAACCCATCACTCAAGCGGAGCACCAACGGCAGGCCATCACGCCTGATCTGGCGTTACGCGGGACATTTTCACCAGCCCGGGCCCAGCGCCCCGCCGCCGCCGCCTTCTTGAAGCGCCGCGCGATAAATGCAGCGCAAACGCTTGATAATTGGCTACCGTTCCGCGTTGCGATAGTCACAAAAGAATTGCGCCAATCACAACGCCTACGACTCAATTAGCGGCTGGGGCCGAGTAAAACGCCTCAACTCTTGCTTTCGCAATCGCGAAACTATGCGGATCAACATCGCAGCCGACGAAAGAATATCCCAAACTTAAAGCTGCGAGCGCCGTACTGCCGCTGCCCATGTATGGATCAAGAATTGGCTTGTCCTTCAGCGGACGGACGCGCTCAATACACCAGCGCATCAACTCTACGGGCTTCTGTGACACGTGAAGTCGAGCAAAACGCGTAGCGCCGACACCTTTGCCGCCCTTAATGCCGTCAGGTGGGTAATCCAAGGCGGACTTCTCACAGACGATACCCTTCCACAACCACCGAAAAACTTCGCGCTTGACTTTGCGCCCGCACCACGCCCATTCGCAGTCAGCAAAGCTGTCGTCGCTACCACGCCCGAGATGTTTGTCCCAAGCTAGAAGCGTCCCGCCCAAAGGCAAGAGGTGCTTGTACGCATCTGCGCCCCACAACAGAATACGCGGCTCTTTTAGCGTGAGGTGATTCTCATACGGAGCGAAAGCGACCCACGGGCGCGGGTCAAATGCCACGTCATCCCCCACGATTCCTTTGGTTCCGTTATCGATGCGGGTCATCGGGCTTTGAAGGTTCCCGTTCGAGCCACCTCCGCCATACTTGAAGGCAATGCCATAAGGCGGATCGCTTACGATGGCACCCGAGCCATTCAAGCAGCCTTCGTTTCTCAGAAAACTGGCATCGCCTCTATAAAGCGTGCAATCGCCAATGGTGTATTTCTCAAACTGTGGCACTCAAACCTCTCTCAAAACAGCCCGCGCCCGATAGCGCATGTCCGCCCCGTTAAACTTGACCGGCGTGATCTGTGGCGGATCGGCGAACACGACTCTCTGATCTGGATAGTTCGACCTGTGCTGCCAGAAGAACCAGTCATTGCCGCCTCGATACACGTCGTAGAACGCCACCAGAGCCTGTCGCTCCAGCTCCACAATAGCTGGGAACTCCATCACAAATTCGTCTTTGCGCTTCCCCCACTCCACCCATCGCCGCACCGTGCCGCCGCTGGTCCGCTCGACCTTGATTGAATCCATCATCGTGTCCGGGCTGCCCTCGGTGGTGCAGATCAGCGGAAAATGCTCGTGCATATCCAGTAGACACATGCGGCCCACCGACAGCGGCGCAACGGATCCCAGAGTGCTCACATTCGGCATCGCCATGCCGTCTTTGTAAAACCAGTAAACCGGGTTTCGATACTTGGTCACCGCCACCTGCGCAAATCGATGCTTGTACGTGCCCGCCATGCCACCAATGGCCATCAGCTGCACGCTGCGCACGTTGTAGCCGACGTAGGCGTCGAGTGATATCACGCGCGCGTACCAGCGATCCCGCAGCCACCGATACACATCGGTGTCGAACGGCGCAGGCGTCTGGCCCAGTTGATTCCATCGATTCTGATCGGGCGGCGTCACCGTCAGAAACGCCGCGTCCCCCGTCAGCTGCACCGTGATCGCGTAGTCACGATGGTTGCCAACCGCCTGCGGCGTCGACGTATCGATCTGCTCGATGATTTCAATGGCCATGCCAGGCACAATTGGGATCAACGGGGACACCGGCGACATCAGCTCACACACCACACCGCCGCCGCCGGTCGTAGTCGCCTCAAGTTGCAACACGCGTGGCATCAGCAGCTCCTTAATATGCCGACGAGGCTTGCCACACGACCAGCCCACCGGTCGGGTCGCCAAAGCTGTCGTACAGCCCGCCATCGATTTGCTGGTTAGTGCCGCCGAGGTACGCGTAGGTCAACGTCCCCGCCAACGCCGTGAACGTAATAAATGGCGCGCTACCGGAATTGGCCGTAAACACGCGTGTGTCACCCGAGTTCGGCACTAGCCAAGTGCCGTCAAGCGTGCGTAAATCGCCAGCCAAGAAAATAACTCCATGCAGCCGCATCGCCGAGGAAAGCCGGTTTGCCTCGCTACACACCACCATCACAGGCAGACTCACAGCCGACCCGTTTTTGAACCGTATCCACACCTTCTCCGGCATCGTTGGCCGTGCAATCATGCTAGTGTCCCCAGCGTTGGTCGACACACCATCAAAATCGACAAACCAGTCCCACGACGACGCCCCGGAATCGGTGTGCACGCCGTAAGGGATCGATGTGCGCGCGCCGCTCAACGTCGCCTTCAAGGTCGCCGTCGCGAACGTCGCGCTCGCGCCGCCAAACCACACCTCCGTGTGCGTCACGGGTGAAATCGCCGTGTCAATGTTGATGACGCGCGCCTCAAAGTCGTCATACGGCGGACTGGTGAATTCTTGATAAACCCGAGTCCCCGTGATCCAGACCCCGCGCGGAGCCTCCGGCATGCAGGCCGTCGACGTAATCGTCACCGTCGTCGTCGACCACGCGCCCGCGGCCATGCCGGGGACGCTACTAACCAGGCGCACGCGCATCGTATAGCTGCCCGCCGTCAGCGGCATGCTCAAAAAGCTCGCACTCCCGGTCGTCGTCGACTCAAGTACGGTGCCCGACTGCGACAGCTCCACCTGATAATGCGCCAGGCACGGGTAATAGCCCACCGTCCACACCAGCTGCGCCCGCCTCGTGCAGGCATAGCCCCCGCCGCTCGCGGGCTCCCAGCCGGATCGCTCGCTCGCCGTCATCGCAGATATCGCCGGATACGTATCGCAGTTGAGCGATCCATCGCCGCTGGTCGTGGGCTCGGTGACCACATTGTTGGCGTACATCGCCGGGTCGTATTCGCTTAACTTCAGCGCCATCTTCGCCTGCCCGCCGTCGGTCACCTGCTGCGTCACCCACAGCTTGTTGCTCATGCCAATACTGTGCGTAGCCGACAGCAAATCGCCCACCTGCAGCGCCAGCATGTCCGGCCCGCCGCGCACGCCCCATGCCCTGCTCCCCAGCTGTTTCATGTTCAAGCGCTGCGTGGCAAAGCGCTGCGCCGCCGACAACGTTCGGCAAAACGAATACTCCGCGTTTTCCACAACTTCCGGCAGTTGACCGGTCAATACATACGGATGCACCACGCGAAATTTCTTCGTGCCCCACGGCCGCTTGCTTATGTCGGGCAGGCTGCCCTCGATCACCGTCGGCACGGTGTCTGCGCGGCGCTCATTCACGCGCTCCCACACCAAAATATTGTCCTTCCCCATCGCATCGTTGTCGATGAAGAACACCGGCGAGCGCGGCATGTCCGGTATCAGCGTAAAAGTGTCGCCGAGCACGTCCACGAATGCCATCGACGCTGTTTTCAGCAGCGCATCATTCGTCGAATCACTCTGTGGGTTCAGGAAGGTGCCGTGAAACTCCGCACGCTTCTGCTGATTTGGATACACGCCCACCAGCGTGTCACACCAGTTGTACGCCGCCATGCTCGCCGCATGGTCGCAAATCAGACCGCGGCCAAATCGCGGGCGCACACCGCGGGCGCGCGCGTTGCCGCTGCTCAAAAAATCCGCGCGCACCAGTGCGCCATTGGTCGAATACTTCCACGTCGACGGCGTCATGATGTTCTGCGTCGCATCGCGAATGTCGAACACCTTGCGCCCGCGAAAAGTGATGTCAAAGCCCTTGAATTCCGCTGCCGTGTACGCCCCCGCGGCCAAGCTCACCACCACATGAAAAATGCCGTGCAGCGCATCAGCGTAAGTCCCGGTCGGCAGACTATTGGCGAGCGCCGCGGCCACCGTGCCGTCCACCGCCTGTGATGCCAGCCCGCGATACACCGTGTACGAACACCCAGCTCGCAGGCTCTGGTTGTTCACCTCCACCGAGTTCACCGCGTCGATCTCGCCCTCACCGCCAACGAGGTCAAACACCTGGGCCCCGGTGTCGGATCGCTTGCGATAAAAGCTCACCAGGCCCGCAAATCGATTGATCCCGTAGCTCACCGGGATCCACGCGCCCAATCCCGATATCAGGCTGGTCTGCGCCGCCACCGTGTTGCTAGTGGCCGCCGCCGCTGCGATCTCGCGCGCCGAGCCCTGCGCGAAGACCGCGAACCCTGGCGTCGGCATCGTCACCGGCGGCAGATCAACGGGGCCCGAGCGCTTTATCAGCATTAGTTGCCGCCGCTCAAATCACGCGCCGCATCGTGCGCGACCACGGCGACTGGTGCAGCCATGTCAGCCCGCACCGCCTCCGCTACGCTTGTCGTCGCTGTTACGACCATCATCTCCACAGACGGCGGCTCTTCGCCTGCCGCTGCAGCGTGCTCCGTGGCCATCGTCACATCGCGCTGCAGCAGCGCGTCACTGTCCTGCAATCCCGTCATCAGATGTTGCGCGCGCTTCAGGCGCTCGCCAGCAACTCGGAACTCCGCATGTCCGGTCGCTGTCATCTGCGCCATCATCTCGCGCAACTCACCCGCGGCCTCATTACGCATCGTCAACGCAATCCGCGCCTGCTTCATCGCCGCGTGATATCGCCCAATCGCCTCAAAATCCACCTTGTCTTCGTCACTCATGTCGACACTCCATCGGTAAATTGAATCGTGCTGCCACCAAAATCGTGCGTGCTGTTTAACGGTGGCGGCCAGTTAAATTCCGGCTTGTAAATGCGCTGCCGCGGCGTCATCGATTCGATCGAATATTCGGTGCTCAGCGCCGCCTCCACCGTCTGGCTGCCCACGCTGTCATCCACCAGCCAGCCCCACGGGTAGGCCATCACGTCCGCGAGCGCTGGCCGGGGGTTTGCGCACGCCAAAATCCACATCCTGAATCGCGCCGCGCGCAGCCCCAGCGTCAGCGCAATGCCACCGATCACCCGGTCCATATTGTTCGTGGCCATCGACCATTCCATCGCGCTGTTGCCTGCCCAGGTCGGCGGCGTCGGCATCACAAAATCGCGGTGCGGCCAGCTGTGCCCGTCCCACTCAATGTCCGTCATCGAGCAGAAGCGGATTGGCTCATCGGCCACCGCATAGCGCACCGGCTTGATCTCCACCAGATAGCCGATTCGCGGTGAAACCGTCGCGCACTCTTCAGCCAGCGCCGCGGGCAGCGTGCGCATCAGTACGCCCCTCGCGTCTGCACGCCAGCCAGGCCCACGTCCACCTCTTGCTTATTGCCGTTGTTCTCCAGCTCCACAGTCACTTTTCCGGTCACCACCACGGTGGTCGTCGTGTTCGCTGCGTTGTTCATCGTGTTCGCCGCTGCGGTCATCTTGTCCGCCGCCGTTTGCATCGCAGTGGCCACCAGCGCCATCGCCGCGGTGATGGATGTTTTGATGTTGGCTGAAAGTGCTGTGGCCTCCGCTTCCGCCTTCGCTTGTGCAGCGGCCAGCTGCCGCTGGGTGATCGCATTGGCATCATCCGCCAGCTTGCCGTATTTGTCGCCCTGCAGCCGTTGCTGCTCGGGCGCTTCAAGGCCAAATCGGGTGCCCAGCAACGAGCTGTACTGATGCGCCAGCTCGCGGATGCGCGTCGGATCGGTCGCCTCGTTTAACAGCGCCAGCGTGTCGGCCAGCTTGGTGTCGTAGTACGCCGCCTTCTGCGGCTCAGAGAACGTGGCCAGCCGGAACGTCTCCGCCTGGTTAGCAAAAAGTACGTTGATTTCTGTCGCCGCCTGATCGATAAATTGCATCAGGTTGGCAAACATCGTCAGTCGTGCGTTCTCCGACTGTGCCAGCGCCTGCGCCTTCGCCAGCGACCCATCTTGCAGCGCCGCAATCGCTGCCGACGCCGTGGTCTGCGCGCTCAGCTGCTCGGACAGCGTCCGCTTGCTCGCTGCGATGGCCTCTCGCGTCGAGTTAACGTAGTCGCTGGTTTCAATTTTGTACAGCGCGCCCAGCACCGTCAGCGATTTGCGCTGGTCATCGGTCGCAGCCAGCATCGCTGACAGCGACACCGTGAATCCCGGCACCGCGGCTGACAGCGTATCAATCGCATGTTTCGCCAGAATCGTGGTGTCGATGAATTTCAGCAACGCATCGGCGTCACCCGAAAAATTGCGGATCATCGACGCCACACCCGCGTCGATCACATCGAACGCCGAGCCGTAGCGTTCCTGCAGAAATCGCTTGCTCGCCTTATTTACCGCCTGCCCAGCCGACGCCTGATCGTCAAAGCCAAACCAGTCGCCGTTCTTCACCGACTGAATGCGCTCTTTGACCACGGCGAGCGTTTTATCGTCCAGGAAGTTATCAATAATCAGCTGGTCAATCGCCTGCACATTCTTGATAAACGGCGCAAAGGCCGAGGTCGGAATATCGCCGGAAACATCAAACGCGCCCAGTCCCGATTGCGTAAAGTGCGACGCCGGGTTGCCCACCCCGCGCACGCTGTTGTCAATCTTGATGCCCGTCTCGTCACCACCGTAAAGCGAATACAGAATCCCCGCGATGGCAACGATCCAGCCGATCACCGGGATCGCCGCCGCCCCGATCATGGACGCCGTCTCCGCAGCCGCGCCCAGCGCCAGGGCCGTGCCCTCAGCAGCGCCAGCAATAGCCGAGCCGATGCTGCCGATCACGCCGGTAATGCCGCCTATCGAGCTCGCGGCAGTACCTAACGCCGTCGCGTACGAAAGCCCCGTATCCAGCAGCACCGAGGTCAAACTGCTCAGCTCGCCGAACAGCGTGCCAAACACCATGTCCGAGATCCCGCCCAGGCTAAATCCGCCCGCCCCGCCACTGCCACCGAACAACTGGTTCAGCAATCCGCCAACGCCACCACCACCGCCTCCACCGCCACTGCCGCCGCTGAACAACGAAGATAGCAGCCCGCCCAGACCGCCACTACCGCCCCCGCCGGTCAACCCATTCACCAAAAAACTAACCGTCGGCCGCAAGATCAAACTACTGAACGACTGCTTCAAATAGGCGCGCAACGAGTCGCCCACCCCCTTGCCGCTCATCAGCCCATTGGTGATCGCATCGGTCAGTCCATCGCGAAACTTCTGCGAGCTTTCGGCATTGAGCTTGTCGCGGGCATCGGTCTCTACTCGCGTGATTTCAACGCGCGCATCAGCCGCCTCCTGAAACAGCTCCTTTTGCTTGCGATCCAGCGCCTCCATGATGTCCGGGCGCGCACCTTCTTTGCGCAACAGCTCATCGGTGATCTGCACCTCAATCCGGCGCAGATCGTTCATCAGTTTTTGCAGCTCCACCTCCGCCGCGTGCGTCGCCTGCAAAATTTGCTGTTGCTCGCGCGTCTTGCCGATCAGGCTGATTTCAAACTCGCGCTGCGCGCCCGCGTCAGAGAGCTTCTGGCGGTACTGCACCACCGCGTCGAGCGCCGCCGCGTCGGCATCGCGGCGCTTCTGTCGCAGCGCCTCCTGCTGCGCTATTTGCTCCAGCGTAATGCTCACGCTCTCGCGCTGCGAGATAGTGATATTTTTTTCAAGCTCAAGCTGCTTCTGCAACGCCTCCGCAATCTTGGTTTGCGTGGCGAGCGCGAGCTTGGTGTCGCCCGCAGCGTCCAGCTTGATCCACTGCTGTATCAGCTGATTGATCGACGATATGACCGCATCGCGCTCCTCGTTCAACCCTTGAATTGTCTCCTTGATTTTTTCCTGTTTAAGCCGGGCCACTGCATTGATGTATTCCTCCTCGCTCACCCGGCGCAGCGCCAGCGACGATTGCAGCTCGCGCAGCTCACGGTCCAGCGCGTCGAGCGCCAGCGCCTTGCGCGCGGCAATGCCCGCGCGCTCCAGGTTGGTCAGCGCCGCTTGCAGCGCCTGCCGCTGCTTGATCAGCTCGTCGACCATCTTGGCGTTGGCCGCGGTCACCGCGCGCGCGCCCTCCTTGGTCACATCCGTCACCGTGTCGCGAATATCCACGACCGCGTCCTTCCAGCGCTTCTTGACGTTGTCGACCGCCGCACCGGCCATCGTCTTCAGGGTCTCAAACGCCGGTGGCAGCGCTGCGGTGAAAGCCGCGCTGCCGTCCTTGCCCGCCTGCCCCAGCGCCGCCACCATCGAGCGGCCCGACTCTTTAATCTGCGCCACCAACGGCTCCGTGCTGCCGGTTTTGAACGATTCCCACGCCGCCGCACCCAGCAGGCCGATCTGGGTGAACACGTTTTTGTACGCCTCCCACAGTGCGGGCAGGCTCGCGATCATCCCGGCAACAGCTGCGCCCGCCAGGCCCACGATCAGCTCGAATACGGTGCGCGCAAACTCGCCAATCTTGCCGAACACTTCGGCAGCGCCGTCCCACAAATAACCAAGCGCCGCCACCGCGTCAGACGGCATCGCGTCCCACCACTCCATGAGCTGGCCGAACATCTCTTTCGCAAACGCGAGCACCGCCTTGAACGCATCACTCGCCAAATCTTTCACCACGCTCCACGCCGCGCCCACCGCCTCCGACAGCGTCACCGCCTCGCCCGCCACCTCGCCGAATATCTCGAAGGTATCGTCCTTGAATGTCACCCACGCCGCATAGCCCACCGCTGCGGCCAGCGCAATGGCAATGCCCACCGGCCCAAACGCCAGCGACGCTAGCCGTGGCGCGGCCGTCGACAGCTCTTGCAACGCGCCCTGCGCGCGGCCAAAGCCCAGCGCCGCGCCGTCCACCGCAGCGGTGACCTTGCCCATTTCAGCGGGGGCTTCAAAGCCAATTTTTGCGAACGCGCCGGTAATGGTCGCCGCGGTCGATCCGAACGTCCCAAACGCACCATTGAGCTTAGTCCATGCTGCCTCGCTCGACGCCACACCGCGCTCAAAATCGCTCGCGTCCGCGGTGAGCGCTACGCCTAAAGCAATCGGCTCAGCCACGGATCAACTCTTTCGCCCTGCTTCTATCCGCTCGTTGACCTGCGCGTTCATCGTGTAGCGCTGCGCGTCCCACATCGCGATCAACGCGTCGCCATCCTCCGCGTCGACCGCGCGTTGCCGCATTTGCAATGCCGCTGCAAATCCGGCCACGTCCATCGCCTCCAGATGCCCCACCTGAGAGTGTCGCCAGTGCGCTTGCGAGTCGAGAAAGATGAGCCATAAATCCAGAGCGTGTGGGGATAGGGTGAAGCGCTCGGCCCTGCGCACGATGCGCTCCGCTTCCGGCTCGCACCACCAACGCGCGCAGTCCGTTAGTTTTTTGCGAAGCCCTTGCGCGGCGGCGCGCCTTTCACCGGTGCCTTCGGAGCCTGCGCCTGAATAAACGCCGTCACGGTATCAACCGGCAGCGGCCATGTCGCCATAAAGTCCGCGAGCGTTTCGCGGTGCCCTTTGTTCACGTCGGCGTCATCTACAGCCTCATCCGACGCGTCATCATCCATGCGCAGCACCACATCACAGCTGTTGCCATTGAAGTCTTTAAGCCCAACCGTGCTCACCAGAATGCGCTCACAAAATCCAGACAACGCGCCGCGATCCCCGGCCATTGCCGATTCGCGAATGTCGTCGAGCTCGTCCGGGCTCACGCGCTTGCAGCGCGCATCAAAACTGATCGTCTTGAAGCCCGATTTTCCCATCGGAAAATTCGAGTTAACGATCACATCAATAAAGTCAAATTCAGTCAGTCGAAGGCCGGCCATGCGTGTGCTCCAGGGGTGAGAGTTGGGGAAAGATTAATCGGTCATGAGCCGTCAGTTTCCCGCGCGCGCGCGAGGCCGTCTCGCTGAACCGGTTCACTAATTCACTGTGCGTGTGTGTGAGCGCAGCGCAAAAAAAAAGCAGCCCCGAAGGGCCGCGTTAAAGTCACTTCCACAGGAAACTCCCGTGCCTCCTGCACCGCTATGCCGGTGCAGGCGCTCTCGCCGCCTTGAGTCGCGCGTCGCGCATCGCCGCGCTCTCCGCACTACCCGTCGAGATCAAATAGTCAATGTCCGCCGTCGTCACGCCGTCAGGCAGTGCGGCAAAGTCCAGCGTCAACGGCTTCGCGCCTTCGACGTGCGCTGGATACGTCACGCCCGCGCCCGTCGTCCACGGACGCGACAGATACAACACGACCGCTGCGGGCGCAGCGATCTCAGCGGGCACGATTTCCGACTTGTCTCTACTCATGATTGCTCGCCCTACGAATTGAGCTGATGGAAGTACTGCGACGTCGGATTGTTCGTCGTGTACGGAATGCGCGAATCCGGCAGTAGCATGAACATGAAGTCCAGTTTCACCACATCCTTGCTCTTCGTCGGCAGGGTCTTCACCGAGCCGCGCGCGTTGTAAAACCACCATTGACGCGACGAACCGCTCATGCGATCAAAGCCGTCCAAAAAGACGGAATGGTTCTTCTGCAACACGGTCAGGCCGTCGTTCCTCTGCGTGTCCACCGCCGTGTAACCACACACAATGGTTGCCACGTACGCAGGCCCAACGCTGTTGGCAATGGTGCTCCCCGGCAACACCTCAATGCCCGACTCCACCTTGGTGTAATCCGTGCCCTCGACGTAGGTCACCGTCGCGCCGATGTTGGTGATGACGTACGCAATCGATGGATCCGGAATCCGGTTGAACGGGATGAACGTGTTCTTCGATTGCGACGACACCGTGCTCGTTGCGTTCTTGATCACCGCATGCGTCTCGCCGGTCACCGCGCCGCCCGCAAATTCGCGCACCGTGCCAAAGGTCGCCAGCGACGCCGATTCCGCCGTGTTGCACACCACCGAAATTTCAAGCATGGCCGACTTCAAATACTTGACGTAGCAGCCGATGCCACCGCCGCGCGTTTCCATGTTTGATGTCATCGGCTCCTCGAACTCAAGGTTCAGCTTCCCCTCTTCGGTCGCACCGAGGTACGCGTTTTGGATCAGCGACAGCTGTGGCGTGATCACGCCGCCGGTGGGCAGCGCCTTCTGCAACACGCCGCCGTATTCACCGATGTAGAACCTGCCCTGCGGCACCGAACAACACTCTTGCTTCACAGCCATGATGGCCTCCTGTCAGTTAAAGAAAATTCAAGTAATCAGGGCACGGCCGGAAGCCACCCATTCATCCGCCACCGCACGCGGCACCGACAACACAGAGCCCGCCGGATACAGCAGCCACTGATGCCATTTCGAAGACAACAACCGCACCGAAGTCGCCTGTTGCAGCTGCGCCATCTGCGCCTGGTACGACAGCGGTGCGGGCGCACACCCAATGCAGCTCATAGCGCCCTCCAGATCCGCGCAACGCACAACGCCGTCACAAACCCGAGCCCCCATCCGCCCAGCAACGCCACCCACTGCAACCGCAGCGAAATCCGCAGCAAAGTGCAAGGCCAGCAACCGGGGATGTTCTCCTCGGCGGCGATGCGGTTGATCGCTACCGAAAGCCGACCAGGTCTAGGCATTGATGTGGACAACATCGCTATCGCAGCGCCTCAAAAACATCCGGCACGACATACGACGCGCCGCTGTATCGCGCCGCGCCATTGGTGAATCGAATGGGGCCCAAAAAGCCAAGATAATTTCCAGCTAGCGGCGTCGGAAAACTCCCGTTAGAAAAGTTGCCGAGCACGATGCCGGTCGCCGAATTGAAGGGTCGCGCGCTGTTACTGAAAGTCGCGCCACGAACGCCGTTCAAATACAAAGACCAGCTGCTACCGCTGGCAACCACCGCAGCCACGTTGCGCCGCCCGATCTGGTACGTGCCAAAGGGCAGCGCGCTCGCCAAATCAGTACCCGCGTTCGTCGACGACGCATTAAATTTGCACAAGCCATCGCTATCCACGTACAGCTGCATCGGCTGCCATGACGCGCCGATCACGCCCCCAATATCAATGAGCGTGCTGGCTCCCTGCACCCACGGCGTGAATTCCTGCTCCAGCGTCAAGTCACCTGAGCAGAACCACTCTGCCGCATCCGCCAGCGACAGCGCCGTCGAGTTGGGCGTGACGCCGTCAAAATACGCCTCGAGCGCGTTGCGGTTGCCGCGATTAGCCTCAAAGCGCACGCTGCCGTGTGTCGTAACCGAGTGCCCCAGTTCATCAACGAAAGCCGCCGAACCCGCTCGACCCTGCATGCGCATTAGCAACACAACAGCGCTGGCAAACGGATCGCGTCGTGGCCGTTTGAACTGCGGCGTGGCGATGCGTTTTAAGAGCGGGCTCATCGTTAGTCCTGCAACACCACAGGCACAAACGTAAACACAACCGCTGATTGCGGTGTGAATGCGCTTTGCGTCTGCAGCGTCCAATAAATGAGCTGACCCGACGCTAGCTTGAAACCGATCTCGGTGCCCGCCTCCGGCAACATCGAAGCCACCGCGCCATCGTTGAATTGCTGCAGCGTGCAGTTCATCGCGCCAAGCCATGCTGCCGCACCGGTGGCCACCGCGTATGCCGCGTTGTCGCCCCCGACAAACGTCGGGGCCCCGCTCCAAAGATCGATGCGCATCAGGCACGCAGACAGCCCGCTCGTCTGCGTCGCGCGCAGCACGCCGCCGCGTATCAGTCCTGAGCCCGCAGCGTTTCGCGCCACCGCCACGTTCGGCACCACCACTGACCCAGCCGTGGTACTGCTGGCAATCAAATCGTTCGCCGCGTACGCCACGCTATCCGCCGGTCTCGTCAGCGTCGCGCTGGACGGCGTATCGGTGTACCCGCCAACGGTTGCCTGATGCTTTGTGACGAACGGATCGGCATTGGTGCCCGCGCCAAGCGCGGCCATGAACACATCCGAGCCGGCGCCGTCTTTGACCGCGATATTGCTCATAAATACACCCCAAGCCACGCGCTGTTCGCCGGTCGGCTAAAGTCAAACGTGTACGACAACGAACCTACAGGCAGCGGCGCATTCGTGCAGCCGAGCTGAACAATGGTCACCATCAGGCCGCGCGCGCCTGCCCCAATCGAGTCAAATGTCGACCGATAGCCGCTCATGGCGGGCGGTACGCTCGCGCCGGAACACGCGACGGATTCCAGCGATGTAATCACTGCGGCTGCTCCGTCTCATACGCAAACGCCGTGAGGTACAGGCCGTTTTCGTCGGGAAAAATATTGGCGGGCAACCCGGTCGGCACCCGCGTCATGCTCAATCGCTTCAACGCAGGCCAGCCGCTCGGCGACCAGCGAAAGCGCTCCATCGCGGGCAGCACCTGCGCGCAAATCAACCCATTCGCCATCACGGCCGGATTCGCCTCGCCGTTGTTCGCCTGCTCCAGGCGCGTCACGTTGATTGTGGCCACCAGCAGCATCCAGCGCTGCCGGGTCACGCGGCATCCGCCCTCGCTGGTCGAGCTCGCGCCCTCAATCGCATTAAAGTCCGGCGCAGGGCACACAAACACCGCGCCGAATTTAGGCGTACCCAATCCGCCCGCTGTCGTGATCGGATTCGGTGCCGCGTTCACCACCTTACTATTGCCGCGCACGCTCTGCGCATCCGCTACCCCCGCTGCAAAATGCAGCGACGGCACCTGCGCCAGCAGATAGCCGACCAGGAGCGGTTGCAGGGCGTACAGGTTGTCCATCATCAATAGCTCGTAGCCTCGGCAAACTCAAGTGAGATGTAGGCCGTGCCCACACCCGCTGCTCCCATCCCTTGAAGGCTGTGAATATTGATGCCTTCGTTTTGTGCCAGCACCAACGGGTAATCGCCCGCGTCGTGCGCCAGCAGATTGTTCAGCGCCGGGTTCAGCGCCGCGCCCACCGCGCCGATCCACGCGCCGGTCACGCCGATGATGTTGGTGTCGAACGTTTTTGCGCCCGCCGTCAAAGTGCCGGTCGTCGACACCCGCGCGTCAATGTTGCTCACGGTCGCGAGGCTGGTGCGATGCTTATTGGTGTTGCCGGTCAACGCAATGGCGATGCCGCCAGAGTCCGACGTAGTCCACGCGCGCGACACAAACAACGAATATTCCATCAACTGCGCAGTCGTGAACGCCGTGGTGCAAATGAAGCCAACGCCCACGCGCCGCACCAGCAGCAAGTTGGCACTCGCGTTGCGGAGCGAAAAAATCGGCACGTTTGAGGCCAGCCCCGTCAGCGCGCCGCTCCGGCTGGCAATCGACTGCCAGCCCAGCACCTCGCTCGGACGGATCGACACCCTTGCCGCCTTAAATGTCGCGTCGATGCCCAGCAATTGCCCCGCCGTGACGCCGTCTTCAAGCACCGCCATTACGCACTCACCTGATAGTTAAATTTATGATTGCCGCGCACGTGCGTCGGTGACGCCCAATACCCCTTGATGGTCGTGGCGTTGACCACGCTCGCGCTCACCGTCATCGCGTCCATCTCGGCCTCATCGGCAAGCGATCCCTTGCCGGTGTACGGGCCCACCGCCTTGTTGATTGCCACCGGCTTGCTTGTGGTCAGGCCACTGCCCGTGATGGTGAAATAGCCTGATCGCCGCGCCGTCGCGCCGAGGTCTATCTCGACGGTTGAGAGCGTCAACCCAGCGCCGCCGCTCGCGCCCGCAAGCGTGTCACCAGCTTGCAGCTGTTGCACCTCGCCAGCAACGATGACTAATGCGGAACGTGCAGCCATTGGTTAGAGCAACACCCGAAGGCCTTCGTTGATCTCAAAATCAGTCGTCGACAACGCAATGCCGACCGGTGCCACCACCTGCCCGACGGTGCTGGGGGCCGTCGATGTCAACTTGCCAGCGGTAACCGGATCGACGTAATAAATCGCGCCCGACGTTAGGCCGCCCGTCTGCCCGGTCACGGCGTCCCATTGCGTGGTGGTCGCGGTGAGCAAGCCGTTCAGCCCGACCTGCCCGGTGGCCGCAGCGGCGGTCGACGGATCGACCCACAGGCCCAGCACCTTCGAGGTCGAGAGGGCATTGCCCTGCGCCCGCTTGACCGATCCAGCACCAAACACATAGACAGGCGCGCCGATGACCAACGCGACGGATGCTTCACCGTTGGTAACGATACGCACATCAATCTGCGCCGTCTGCACAACAATTTGATCGCCGGATTGCAGCTGCTGGACTTCGCCAGCAACTATCACGAGGGGGACACGAGTAGCCATTAAGTCACCTCTAAAGTAGAGTAGGTTGAGAAATATTGAGCGCGAGCGTGTCGACCGCTGTCGCCACCCCCACAAAAATCACCGTGTGCCCAACGGCGCTGGGTGGCGTCGTCGTCAATCGACCAGCAGTGAGCGACAGCCAGTAGCGCGCGCCGAGCGTGAGCGTGGCCACACCTGCGGCCAGCGTCCAGTCCGACAGGGTCAAAAAATCAGCAGCAATGGCCGCGACAAATCCTGCGGCGGTGGCTGCGGTCGCGAGCCCAATCACGCGCGCTTGAGTCCACACGGCCGCCGTCGCCAGTCGCGCGCGGCCATTCACCTGATCGGCGAACACCGGCTGCCCCGGTGCCAGAGAATCTTGCGCCAACATCGGAATGCGCGCAGCCGCCGCAATGCCCGCCGAGCCCGGAATGCCCTGCACCCCCGGCCCATTGACCACCACGGTGTTCGCAGGGGGTCGGCTGACCACTGTGCTGGTCACATTGCGCGTGACAATCACCGTGTCGGTCATGACGACACCTGCCAGCGTCGCCGCTCGATCACGGTCACAAAGCCCGCAACGGACGTGTATCGCACGCGGTACCAATACTCGCCCGCTGCAATCACCTGCGTCTGCGCAGCGCTAAGCGCGTAACTCATCTTGCCCAGCGCCGCGTTCACCATCGTGAGCGCGCCGCTTTGCACCAAAATATTTTCACCCCGGAACAACTCCCACATGCCGGTGTAGCCGGTGATGTTGATCGGCGTGTCCGTGCTGTCCAGCCACTGCCATTCGCGGGCGAACGAATCGCCACGAATAATCGTCTCGCGTTCGCCACCGCTGTAGCCCATGTACGCCGTCGTGTCGGGCTGCTCCACGCCACCCCACTGCGTCGCGTCCCGCGCACCGTGCTCCACATCGTCGCGCCCAAAGCGGCTGCCCGAGTCGCCCCACACCACGCTATCTTTCGGCCCGCCCGCAGACGCCGCCGCACGTGGGTTAAGGACGACGCCTGTGAACAGCTCGCAGCCGCAAGGCTTCGACGGGTCGCACAGCTTCAGCGCGTCCATCACCTCGCGATAGCGCGCCGTCGGAGGGCTCACGACCGATGCCGATCCGATCCCCTCCTTCTCGCCGTCGTCTCGGAGAAGGTAGCGCGCGATGCGCCCATTCCACTCCGACAGCGTCAGCAACACATGATCCGGCACCGCCGAATACCCTGGCATCGGCGTCAGCGGCAACACATAGCAGCGCGCCAGCTCACGATCCATCATCGCCGCGCCGCGATCAATCGCCCGCTGGATCACCACATCAACGCGCACATTCGCGGATGTGCGATCTGAAAGCTGCAACACCTCGCGCGGCGAGTAGTCCAGCTCAAACGTTGCAATGTCGATGTAGGCGGGCATCTTGTCTTTTCTATTCCCTCCCCCTGGGGGGGAGGGTTAGGGAGAGGGTGGTTACTTCTTCTTGCCGGCCGCGTGGACAGCTGCTTTCGCCACATCGGCCGCTGCCTTAGCCTCAGCTTTCGCCGCTGCTACGTCCGCCGCCGACACAATTTCAATACCCAGCGTCGCATCCAGATCGGCGCGCTGCGCGTCGTCTAGCGTGTCGAGATCAAACTCAACACCGACAGGCGTCACCAGCCGTCCGAGCACCCAGCGCTGGGGCTGCAACGATTTCACAATCACTTTGTTCACAGGGAGAGTCCTTAATCCTTGACAGGTGAGTGCAGGGAGCCGCTACTGACCGGGCCTGTCGTCAGACAGGGCACCGGCTTTCACGCCTCTCCCCGCAGAGAGACGTTACGTGTGGATCACGATCCTGATTACGGCAACCAAGGCACCACCATGACCTCAACCGCGTCGAGGTTGTAGTTGGTATTGCCGCCCACCGTGTTGGTACCCGAGCCTGTGACCGTGGTCTGCCACGGCAGCAAGCTCGCCTTGATCGACTGCAACGCAGCCGCGCGGTTGCTCACCCCAACCACCAGCAGGTTCGGCATCACGCCAATCGATTCACCGTCTTCGTCGAGCACGCCCATCATCTGCGCCACGGCGGCATCAAAGCCCGCCTGGTTAAGCACCGCACCGGAGCGCAGCGCGCCCTGCCAGAAGGCGTAGCCAAAGTTGTAGCGACCATCGATGCCAAACTTAAATTCGTCGCGGGCGAACACCTCAGAGTCGGTCAAGTTCGTCACCGCCTTGAACTCAAACGAGCGACGCTCTTGCACGATCAGTGGCTTCAAGCTCGTGTCGAACAAATACCACGCCGGATTCGCACCGGCAATCAAATTGCTCTGGTTAATCGTGGTGCCGTCCGCCGTTTGCGAAGCGTGGTTGGCGCCAAAGTACGGCGTGCCATCAAAGCACAAGTTGGTTGTGCCGTTGCTGAGCAAACCGAACACGTTGGTGCAAAAAAACTTCGTCACCGCCGTCGCCCAGCCGTCGCGAATCATCATCGGGTACATACCCATCTGATCGTCATCAATGTCGTCGCGCGTCACCGAAAGCGAGGTTTCAAACTTGCGGTTGGTCAGGCGGTAGCCGTTCAATTTCAGGTTTTTGAAAGCGCGGTCACCCAGCCACTCGCGCACTTTGGGCCAGCGCGACAACCAACCGTACAGGTTCTCCTTGGTGGTCGATGGCACCACCATCGCAATCTTCTTCCAGTCGCTGTCCTTCTCAATGAGCTTGAGGTAGAGCGGCTGCCAGATCGCCGAAAAGCCGACGAACAATTCACGCAGTGTTTGTTGATTCAGAATCATGATTGAACCCTTGGTCTAGTTGCTGTATTTGCGGAAGTCGACCCACACGCCGACCGAGTCGACGGCGACGATGCGCCCACAGGTGTTGGCCGAGCTGATGGCAGCGTCAAGCGCCACCGTCTGGTCGTCCACCGGCTTCGCGAACTGCCCGATGTGCGCGTCGGTAATCGTCGCGTTCTGCGCAAAGCGAAAACACCCCAGCTTCACCGGCACCTGCTTGTCGCCGTTCGCGCCCGCTGCGTTGTCGACGTAGTTTTGTGCCACGCCGACCACCAGGTCAGCGGTCACCCAAGCCCGCGCATGGCGCGTGGTGCTCACCATCACGCTGCCCACCATCGAGCCGCGAAAGCCGACGTAGCCCGCCGCTGCCGGATAGCTGAATTGATAGTCCGGCCGCTCAGCGGTCGGCAGGTCTTTTGCGGTATTAGCCATTGTCATCGTCTCCGGTTTGCGCCACGGTCACGCGCTTCAGGCGCTCGACCTCATTGATGTATTGGTCTTCCTGCACGCCCAGAATGGCGCACATGGTCTTTTGCGACGCCGACAGCACGGCAGTCGCGCCCTGTGCGCCACCCGCTGCAGCCGCTCCAGACGGCACCATGCCGCCGGTCTGCGTCTTGCCCGCCAGCGCTGCCGCACGCGGCAACGCACTGAGCATCGACTTCGCGACCGGCACGCCCATCTGATCGGCAATCCTTCGTACGTCGGCTTCGTACTCCGCCGTCAACACCGCACCGGCTTCGCGCGCGGTTTTGATTTCCGCGTCGAGCGCCGCCGTGTTGATCTGCGTTTGCAGCGCCGCGAGCTGCGTGCGCACCGTCGCATGTGCCGATTGCTCAGCGGAGAGCGCGGCCAGCGACACATACTTGGTCGGGTCAGGCTCGCGCACCGACAGCGACGCCACATGCGTCAGCAAAGATTCTTCGGTGGTTGTTTCAGCCACGCCAAGAGCGGCGCGCAACGCAACAGCTAAATTCACAGTGTTGTCTCCTTCAAAATTGTTGTCAGGGTATGCAGGTGTTCCCTCCCCCTGGGGGGGAGGGTTAGGGATAGGGAGATGGGCAAGCCCAAGCTCCGCAGACAGCGCCGCCACCGCAAGCTGCGATAGGGCAGGGTTGTTGGTC
The DNA here is from genome assembly GCA_043757535.1 of Burkholderiales bacterium. Classification (GTDB taxonomy): domain Bacteria; phylum Pseudomonadota; class Gammaproteobacteria; order Burkholderiales; family Casimicrobiaceae; genus Casimicrobium. The sequence continues at coordinate 25,587 of JAYVPF010000294.1, read as the reverse complement.
AGCGCAATGGAGTGCAGGCCGAGCACCTCGCCGCTGCTGTCGTCGTAAAAAAAGACGGGCGACAGGTATTTGTATTCGCGGTCGCGAATGTGCTGCGCCGCTGCGGGCGTCCAGTGGATGTCTGCGATCAGCCCGCCCTGGTCGTCCCACGACAGCGCCGCAAAATAATCCGCCACTGGCACCCAGCCCGAGGCAATCGCCTTCTCGCCCTTCGGTAGCTTTTTAACCAGGGCGTGTTCGTAGTCCACGCAAATGTCGCGGCCACCCGCGACCGCCATTCGCTTTACTTGCTCATGCAGCTTCTCCGTTAAAACCCAGTGCTTGACTTTGCCGTTCGTCTCAGACGCAGGCCGTCCATCCGGAGCCGAGAATTTGCCCGCGGGAATAATCGTTTGCCGCGTCGCCGCCGCGCCATCGCTGGCAACAGTGAGCGCAACGGCAAGCGAAGCAAGGCAGGTTCTACGAGGGGAAGAGGAAGGCATGGGACGAATGCTCGCCCCGTCGCGCGATCCCTACTCGCTGAACCGGTTCATTATTTTTTTGGGGGGCAACGGATAACCCCCTCTCCCTGGGGGAGAGGGTTGGGGAGAGGGTGAGCGCGCCCCGAAACCTGCGCTGTTAAAGCGAATCCGCCCGCTCACCGCAGATCACCCGACTCCACCCCACCCACACACCCGCAACGCCCGCGTCAACACGCCGTCAAACGCGCGCCAGCGACCCCGGAGGCTACACGCGTAGGTTCAGTGCCGATTTATTGCGCTGACGGGGCCGTGGTGGCCGCGTCGATAGCCATTCTGAATCGCTGCACCTGATCTGCCGGAATTGATCCAACGTCATCACCACGCTTAACGCCTACCGACGCACCCGCCGCAGTGATAATTCGCCGCGCCGTCCACCGCCGCGCCGAGAGTGAGCTGTACGCAGTGGGGCGGGCCTCACCATCCATTTGATGCCCCCACCACTGCGCCACAATGCTGCGGTCAGGAGTGCCGTCAGAGTAGAGCGTTGCGCAAACCACCGATCCTGCACGCGCACCCGACACCTGCAATTCGCAAACCGCAGTCCCCGTCAAGTTCGCGACGATGCCGTTGCCGTTGGCCGTCGGCGGGCCGACCCGCGTCAGGTCGTACACGTCCGAAAACGCGTAGTCAGACGATAGCTCGAGAAAAACCCACCGACCCAGCAGGCCGGACGGGGCGTCTGGCCACGCAATCATCCCCTTGCTAATCGCTTTGCGCGTCTCTCCTGGCAACGTCACAAAGCCTTTAGTTGAAGTGGTGAACTCAAACAGCGCACTGCCGGGTGACGACAACAACGACCCCGACGTGGGCGTACAGCCTAGACAGGTGCCTCCTTTCGGCTCGCTTAACGCAACCGTGGCACTACCGATCGCGCTCAACGCTGCTCCACCCACATAAAACGTGGGTTGCTTGCTAGCGTTGTAGTTGTAGAACGTGACAATCAACGTGCTGCCTGTCACCTCAAGCGCGAAGGCGCGCCCGACCGCAAGGTTGGTCTCCGCGTCAATGCCCCACAACCCAGCAATAGGTTCCGCTGAGAACGCGGGCGCGTGAAACAAGAGCGAGCCGATCAGCGTCGCCGCGAATTGACGGAAACGATTCATTGTTTTTTATCCTTGGTGGTTGCGTTTTTACGCGCGGATTTGCTTAACGACTTGACTTGAGCTTTCGCATACGCAATCTGCTCGGCTTCATCTTCTGGCGACAGCAACTTGAGTCGGCGCGGCTTTTCTTTTGCAAACTCCGCATAACCGCCCCCGGCACCGAGCATTGCGTAGCGCTGGCTTTGATCGATCAGCCAATGCTGATCGGTAGGCGTCATTTTCTTGAAGTTGTCGAGGAGCGCCATTTCGAGCGCGGTCAGCGGCGATTCATTGGCGCGGTTACCCGTCAACAACCAGTCAATAGAAATGCCTTTCTTCAACTGAAGGACAAGCAGCAACGAAGAGTCTGGTTCGCGCTCCCCTTTCTCGTATCGGTAAAGCGTCGTTCGGCCTATGCCGAGCATTTCACCAAAGTCCTCAAGGGGTACATCCCCGCGCAACGATCTCAACCGTTGCGCAAATGTCTCTTCCATAAATAGTTCCCTTTTGGGCTTGACAAGTTCCCAAACGGGAACTATCATTCTTTCTACCGAATCCGTAATTACCCGGAGATTATCCCCGATGAACAAATCCCTGATGACTATTGATGAGCTTCGCCACAAGCTGCGCGAAGAGGGCACCACCATGAAGGCGCACGCCACGAAGTGTGGCGTTGAGCCGCAGCTCGCCTACAAGCTGATTAGCGGCAACCTTAAGGGGCGCTTCGGCAAAGTCGCCGCCTCGGCCGTGAAGCTTGGCTTGAAAGTGGCCGCATGAACATCGAATCACATTGCCCCGCAGCTTTGTACTTCCCCCACCACGTCGAGCCGTTGCAATCGACCCGTACCCCTGAAGAGCTGCGCCGTGCGCTCGACTACACAGGCAAGCCGCTTGCCCAGTTGTGCCGCGAGGTTGGCGTTGAGTACCACGTCGCTATCGCATTGATGAACGGATACAGCAAGGGTCGTCACGGCAAGTCGCATGACGCAGCCGTGAAGCTAGGACTCAAGGAGCCAGCATGACCACCCGCACCCTTACCGCCGCCTTTTCCCGCTCGTACAAAGGCGCGCCGCTCGTCACCATCGACCACCTGCCCGGCGACGGCGCAACGTTCAGCCACGACGAGTTGAACGCGCTGGTCGCCACACTTATCCGGATCGCCGATGACAGTCCGCGCATGGACGCGCTGCTCGTCAAAAACCGCGCCGCCATGCGCGGCCACTACCCGGTGGAAGGCGTATGAGCACCTTTGCCCAATCGGTCGAAATTGACCGTGCCCTTCGCGTGCTGTCGCTGCTCTGCACCGCGCCCACGCGCGGCATGACGCTGAGCGCCATCGCGCCCCACGGCGGATGGCCAGAGCTTGAGGCGCAATCTGCGCTGGACGCTTTGATCGCCAGCGGATGGGCCGAACAAGCAGGGCAGGTTGATCGCTTTGCAATCACCGGCAAGACCATCGATATGTGTCGCTGCATGGACGAAGGCTTGGCGAGCGAGCGGGCCGATCTTCGCGACATCCAGCATCGCTACGCGCGGAAGGGCGCGCTATGAGCGCCAAGCCCGAAGGCAGCAATCAGGTTCGGCGCGTCTGCGAAATCCTGTGCCTACTGGCGCAGGGTGACGTGGTGGCGGGCATGGCACCCGGCGACATCGCCCGCGCCTTGCACATCGATCCTAGCGCCACGGTGCGCACGCTGGCAGAGCTGATGCGCAATGAGTTCGTCGAAAAGCTAGACAGCGGACGCTACCGCTTGGGCGTCGCGCTGCCCCGCATCGGAACGAACTTCGGCCTCGCCATCGACCGGACGCTCATCCACGCAACCGAACTCAAACAGCGCTACACGCGCATTCTTTAACTCCCCCAGAAAGAACCTATGGCACGCCCCGCAAAACCTGTTCCCGCCCTTCCAAACCTCGCCAACGACGAGGCGATAGCCAGCGATATGCGTGATGCAACGATTGCACACCGCGAGATCGCCGCCGACACAAATCGCATTAACGATGAAATCGTCGCGATTGCAAGCCGCTACGACATCGATTTACCCGCATACGACCAGACGCTGTACATCGAGCGCGCAGGCTTTCACTTAACGCAGTCCGCGCAGAGCATGTTGCAGGCGGGCGTTATTTTGTGCGCCATCAAACACGCCGAACCACATGGAGCTTTCGCGCAAATCATCGAGTCGCGACTTGGTTTGAGCCACTCGACCGCCAACAAAATGATGCGCGCTGCGGTCAAGTTCGGCGGCGATGCTGGAAAGCGGCTTTTGGCAAATTCGCCGATATCGGCGAATTTGAGCAAGTCAAAGCTGTTTGAGCTCATGGTCATGGATGACGACGACATGGCCGACGCAGTAGCCACTGGCATGATCGGCGACACACCGCTCGATGAAATCGCCAAGATGACGGTGCCGGAGCTGCGCGCCGCCCTCCGCAACGCAAGCCTCGACCTTGAGGCCAAAGACAGCGTCCTTGCCGACAAAGACAAGAAGATCAACACGCTGACCGCCGCGAAGCGGCTGAAACTCTCCCCCGACAAAGCCCTTCAAGAGTGCATCGCCGAAGCAGAAAAAGCCCTCGCCAAAGAAGCAGGCGAAGCCGCCGACAAGTTCTTCGTGATGATCCCCAGCGTCGTGGCCGCGTTCTATACCGCCCGTGACGAGGCGGAGGCCAACGGCAACCCATCGCCCGCCGCCAAGATGAGCGCACAGGAGCGGCTGGAGAAGGCGATCAACGATGCCTTTGCCCGCGTCATGCGCGCCGTCACCGACACGGTGAACGACTTGGGCGTGGATCGCCCCTCGCTTGATCTTCAGGCGGTGCTCGCGGCGGAGGCGGAAACCCCTTGGCTGAACGACGACAACGTCGGCGGCCGATAAGCCAAGCCAAGCCAAGCCAAGCCAAGCTACCCCCCCCAGCCCTCACCGGACGCCCCATGTCAAAGCCCCTTTCCGCCGCCACCCAAGCGCAACACGCCCGCGACGAATCCATTCGTCAGGCCGCGCGCGAGGTGTACGCCGCGCCGCATGGCGGCAAGGGCGACGTTGCGCGCGCCTGGACGGAACGGCTGGGCTACAAGAGCCTGCAATCGCTCTATAGCGAGTTTGAGCGCCGGGGCCTGAAGCCCGCGTCCGTGGCGCGCCGTCGCCGCTCGGACGCGGGCGCAACCTCGCTCGACTTGCAAGAAGCCACCAAGATCGCGGCCCTCGCCAAGAAGGCCACGCGCGACAACGGCAAGCGCCTCTTGTCCATCGAGGGCGCGGTCGACATGCTGCGCATCAACGGCGAAATTCGCGCCGAGCGCATCGACATGAACACCGGCGAGGTGCGCGCCCTGCATGCCTCCACCATCGCTCGCGCCCTCAAGCTGCACGGCATGCACGCCGATCAATTAGCCACCCCCACCCGTCACACCGCACTCGCCAGCCTGCACCCGAACCATGTGTGGCAAATGGACTTCTCCATCTGCGTGCTGTTCTACCTCGCCACAGGCGAGGGCTTGCAGGTGATGGAAGAACGGGTGTTTAACAAAAACAAGCCCAAGAATCTGGCCCGCGTCGAGCGCGATCGCGTGCAGCGCATCACCGTGGTGGATCACGCCAGCGGCGCGTTTGCCCTGACCTACGCCTTCGGGGCCGAGTCCGCGCTCAATGCGATGGACGCCTTCATCTGGGCCACGCAACCCAAAGCCGGCCACGCCGTGCAAGGCGTGTGCTACGTGCTCTACACCGATCAAGGCCCCGCATTTAAGTCCGGCGCGTGGGACAGCCTGATGCGCCGACTGATGATCAAGCACATTCGCCACGCCCCCGGCAACGCCCGCGCCACCGGCAGCGTGGAGGTGCACAACAACATCATCGAACGTCAGTTCGAAAGCAGCCTCTGCATCGGCGCGCCGGTGCGTTCGCTGGCAGAGCTAAACGACCGGGCGCTCAAGTGGCAATGCTGGCATCAGGCCACCAAGCTGCACAGCCGCCACGGGCTCACCCGCTTCGCCGCGTGGGATCGCATCGCGCCCGAGCAGCTCCGCGTTGCGCCCAGCGCCGAGATCATGCGCGCGCTGCCCACCGGCAAGGTCGAGCGTCGCCAGTTCCGGGGCGACGAAACCATCGCCTGGGCAGGCCGCACCTACAACCTCAAGGGCATCGACGGCTTAACCGAACATCTGCGCGTCAAAGAGATGATCGAGATCGCCACCAACCCCTACCGGCCTGATCACATCATCATCACCCGCGAGCTGGCCGATGGTGGCGAGCAGCACTTCATGGTCGCGCCCGATGCCCAAAGCGAGTGGAATTTCGGCTCCGGTGCCGCCGTCATCGGCGAGCGCTACAAAGCCCCCGCCTTCGGCCCGCAAGAGCACGCCGAGAAGGCCATAGCGGCCATCGACCTGTCCGCGCTCAAGCCCACCGCGCTGGTCGATGCCCATGCATTGCCCGAGCGCGAGGCGAAGGTCGGCACCGCCCTGTCCGTACCGATCAGCTTCACCGCCCACCGTGAGCGCCTCAGCCACTTCACCGCCGCCAAGCAGCTGCGCGAGATTCTCGGCGCCGACGCGTGGAACGCCGAGCTGTTCGCCCGCTTCACGCGGCTCTATCCCGACAGCGTGTTTGAGGACGAGTTGGCCGATGTGGCCGCGCGTCTGTCCACCGCCGGTGGCCTGCGCATCGTCGCCTCATGACTTAACGCCACCCAAATTCGCAATCTTTCCGACCCCCGTAGGAGACGCCCTTGTTACTGCCCCGCCCCACCGATCCACGCGTACCGCCGCTACCGCCGCCCGCGCCGATGCCTAAATATCTGGCACGCCTGGGCGCGGGCGAAGGCCGCAGCTTAAAGCTCAAGTCCCTCTTGCTGCGCCACAACTTAGCCATTGCGCACCTTGCCCGCGAAGTCTTGCAGCCCAACGGCAACCGGCTAAGCCGTCCGGCCATGCAAGCGCTCATCACGTACGGCGTCGCACCCGCCAAGACCCCGTTCGATGACATCAGAGCGCAGACCGCCACATGGCTCACCGCCAAGGGCGTGCCAACGGACGAGATCGACACCGCCTTCGAGCTCGAAGGCGGTGTCGTCGCCCTGCGCGCGCACGCCTGTCGCAGCTCGGACTCCCCCCGTTACGCATTCAACACCGCCCCCCGCAACTCCCCTTCTGAAATCGACCCACTGGAGACCGTCATGCTTACCCCGGAAGCAAAAAAACACTTCGGCCTGTTTAAAGACCCGTTCAAAGACGACGTGCAATCCGTCGAGGACGTATTCCTCGGCACCGACCAGCGCCACTGCCGCGAGGCCATGTGGCAATGCACCCGCAGCAACGGGTTTGTGGCCATCATCGGCGAATCCGGCAGCGGCAAAACCGTGCTGCGTCTTGACCTGATCGAGCGCCTCGCCAAGGCGCAAGACCCGGTCATCGTCATCCAGCCGCGCTGCATCGACAAAACGCGGCTGACCGCGGGCCTCATCTGCCAGTCGATCATCCGCGATATCGATGAGCACGCCACGATCCCGCAGAGCATCGAGAAGCAGGCGCGCCTGGTCGAGAACATGCTCAAGGCCAGCTCTCGCGGCGGCAACCGTCATGTGCTCATCATCGAAGAGAGCCAAGACCTAACGAAGCAAACGCTGAAATATCTCAAGCGCTTTCACGAACTGCGCGACGGCTTTCGCGGCCTGCTCGCCATCCTGCTGATTGGTCAGCCAGAGCTTAAAAACCTCCTCGACGAGCGCTACAACTGGGACGCCCGCGAGGTCATCCGCCGCTGCGAAATCGCCGAGCTGCAACCGCTGCACGGCACCGCAGTGCAGGCCTACATCGAGCACAAGTTAAAGCGCGCCGAAAGCGAGTTCAAACGCGTGTGCGACCTCGACGCGATTGATGCCATCAAAGCCCGCCTCACCCGCGTCACGCAGGGCAAGCAGCTCGACAGCCAGCTTTATCCGCTGGTCGTCAACAACCTGCTCACCCGCGCCGCCAACGAAGCCGCCACCCTAGGCGTGCCGCGCATCAACGCCGACGTGATCAAGTCGCTGGGGGTGCGGTAATGAGCACCGCCCTCACCACCATCTACGACGTTGACTTCCACGGCTGCGAGCTGGTGCGTGCGCCGTTTCGCGTGCGTAGCGAGCTGCGCCACGCGCCGCCGCCGCATCAGTGTGGCTGGCGCGAGCCGCTCGCCTGCACCAGTGATTCGGTGCAGTTAGACGACTTTCGCATCACCACAACGGTCGCGCGACACGCAGGCACCTATTCGCTTCGCGTCCACCGTCAAATCACCGGAGCCCAACCATGATCCGCAGCACCCGTTACCGCAGTGGCCTGTCGTCCCCGCTAGCCACGCTCAACGCGCGCCGTCGCGCGGGCATTGCAGCGCGCTGGATCGTGGCGTTGTTGTTGATCCTGATGGTCGGTCGCATGTCGATGGATGACGAGATCGTGGCGGCACAAATGGCCGACGAGCTGGCCGCTGCGGTGGCCACCGTCAATGCCCGCGCGCCACGCCCCAGCTGCGAGCCGCTCGACCGGCGCAAGGCACACCCCGCCGCCCGCGTCGCCAACCAGTGTCGTGATGGAGGTGACCAATGAACGATTACATCTTCTCCGACGCCGGCCAGCCGGTGCCGACACTGGAAGAAATGCAGCGAAAGCTCGGCCCGCACTTGTGCGCGCTGATGGAGCAGCGTCTGACGCAGCTGCGCGACGCGACCGGCGCGCTGCAAATCAATACGCTCAGTGGCTACCTGCAGGGCATGTACAACGCGGCTGCGATTTTGGGCCGCATGGACAAGCGTCTGGCGCAGGCACACTGCAAAGCGGTGATCGCTATCGCCGAAGCGCGCATGCGCCTAATCCGAGCAGATCAATCGGCATTGAGGGCGGAGCCGGTCGTCGCCGAATGTCAGACGAGCGGGCGGTGGCTATGAACAGCATCACCCGCCTGATGCGCGCCGTTCTAGACGTGCTGGACACGGCGGAGCATGGCGCGAGCCCCCAAGAAATCGACGGCGTAACCTATCGCGGAATCGGTTTTCTCGCCCCGTACGACTACGCCGACTTGCTTCAAGCGCTCATCGACCTGCTCGAGGACGACCTGATCAGTGTCACCGCCGACCCGATCATCTACGAGATCACCAACGCCGGCTGTGACGCGCTGTGGGCGCTGCAGAAAGCGGAGCAGCTGCCCGCGCCGGAGTCTGTCCGTAATGTTGGCGATGAGCGTTGGCGTTACGCCCACCCGGTGTCGTTCAACAGCCGCCAATCGCTCGCCGATTTTTTGCGGAGCTCGCGGCTGTGACGCAATCTCGCAACATCAACCGCAAAGAGCATCAGTGGACGCCGGATGAAATCGCTACCGTGCAGCAGCGCTACGCCGACACGTCGAGCGCCGTTCTCGCAGGCAGCTTAGGCGTGAGCCTTTCGCAGCTCTACAAGAAGGCGGCTGAGCTGGGCATTGCCAAGTCCGCCGCGTTCCTCGCCAGCGATGCGTCGGGACGCATGGGGACCGGTCATCAGCGCGGCGCGGCCACCCGATTCAAACCGGGCAGCGTGTCGCACAACAAGGGCGTGCATGGCGTGTGTGGCCTCCATCCGAACAGCCGAAAAACGCAGTTTCAAAAGGGCCACACGCTCAACGGCGAACTACCGATAGGCACCGTCAAGCAGATGAGCAACGGCTACCTGATGCGGAAGGTTGCGCAAACAGGCTACGTGCCCGATGACTGGAAGATGGAGTCGCGGGTGGTGTGGGCCGCGCACTTCGGGCCGATACCGGACGGCCACGTCGTGCACCTGCGCGACCGCAACCCGATGAACGTATCACCAGAAAACATGGAGCTGCTGAGCCGCGGCGAAATGGTGCGCCGCTTTGGCATCGCGGCGCTGCCGCCTGAAATTCAACAAGTGCTGCGCCTGAAGGGCGCACTTAACCGAAAGATCAATCGTCATGACCAACAAAAATCTAGCTAGCGCGCCAGAGGAAACAGCCGGGGCCCCATCGGGCGCAGCGCGCAATATCGAAACGCTTCGTGACCATCTGTTCGATCAACTGGATCGACTCAAGAAGGACGGCAGCGCAGCGGAGTTCTCCCGCGCGCGAGCCGTGTCTGAGGTGGCCGCACGCATCATCGATAGCGTCAAGGCCGAGACCGAATTCGTGAAAGTGACTGGCGAGCAGGGCACCAACTTTGTTGGGGCCCCAACCGCGAATCCCGCGCTGCCCCCGGGTATGACGCAGGGCACCATTCATCGACTGCGCGGTTGATCATGCTGAACGTGACCAACCTGCCCATTGAGGTAGATGCGCCGCTGACGCTGGAGCAACGTGTCGCGGCGTTAGAAGCGCTAGTCGCCAGATTGTCCCTCGCGGCCCACAACTATCAATGGGTCAAGCACGGATCGCCGAAAAACAAAGCGGGCAAAACGCTCGCCGAGCTGATCGAGCGCGAAAGCAAGCGTGTTGCGGCGGAGGATGATCTGTGAATGCCACGACCACCACCGAAGAACTTGACTTGATAGAGCTGGAGCAGCAACTGGCCTACGAAGCCGCGCGCAGCGATCTTGAGTCCTTAGGCGAGACTGAAAATGTGTCCCGAGGCAAGGCGTGCGGCCAGTGGCACATCAAGGTCCAAGGCCGATACACCATCAGTGGATCCGACTATTTTGGTCGCGCCATGCGCTACCTCGATGCGGTTGGCCTGCTCGAGCATCATCCGACCAATAACGGTTGGGTGCGCGCGAAAGATCGGCTATGAGCCAGCTCGCCCTGCAACTAGACCAGGAACGTTTGACCAACCAGGCGCTGGTGATCGCGGCGCTCGCGACCAGTCGCGGCAAGGCGAACGGCGTCAGCGTGCGTGAGCTGATGGCGCGCACCGGCCTGAAGGATCGCCCGATCCGCGAGGCGGTGAGCGACCTTGACATCGACGGTTTGGCGGTGTGTTCGCACCCGTCCTATGGCTACTTCATCGCGACCTCTCTCGAGGAGCTTGAGCTGTGCGCCGAGTTCCTCGAGAGCCGGGCGAAACACGGCTTGTTGCGTGCCGCCCGTCTTCGCAAATTCGCGCTACCCGACATCGTTGGGCAGCAGCGCTTACCCACTTAAATTTTGAAGGAGAGCCACATGGCTAAAGCAATGACGCTGGAAGACATCCAGCTATTGACCGAGCAATTCGCGGATGCAAGGAACGAGATGATGGCCGCGGGCGACGCCATGAACATGGAGATGGAGGCGGTGAAGCAGGCGTTTGTGCCTGCGCTCAAAACGCATGCGCACGACGCAACCAGAACGATGAAAACGCTGTACGACGCGATCAATGCCAACCAGCATCTGTTCGCCATCAAGGGCCAGAAAACCAAGGTGTTCGCGGGCATCAAGGTGGGCCTTAATTCCGGCAAGGCGAAAGTGGTCAGCGCGCTGAGCGCCAAGGATTTGTACGAGAAGGCCCTCACCGTCGGCACGGTCGATCCGGACACCATCGTCAAGGTGGAATACGAGCTGCGACAGTCCGCGCTGAATGCCCTGTCGGATGAGCTGTTGCCCGCGTTGAAGCTCACCCGCAAGCCAGCCGAAGACTCCCCTATCGTCAAACCCATCGACGAGGCCGCCGCAAAGATCGTGGATGGGCTCATCAAAGAATTTGTGGCGGACGACGAATAGTCGTTGCTGCATGTGTCCCTGTGATTTTTAATTTTTTAAGGAATTTTCCAAATGAGCAAGACCCTGTTAACCGAGAGCCTCTCTGCCAACACAGGCATCAGCAAAGCCGCCGCTGGCAAGGCGGTGGACGCGCTGTTCGGCACTATCAAAAATGGCCTCAAAGCGAGTGGCCGATTCGCGCTGCCGGGCATCGGCGCGCTGGCCGTGAAGCAGGCCTCAGCCCGCGAATCACGCAACCCGCGCACTGGGGCCAAGCTGACCGTGCCCGCGCGGAAGAGGGTGAAATTCACCGAGTCCAGCGAGCTTAAATCGGCGGCGGCAGCGTTCTCTGTTGCCGTATGAAAATCTACATTGCAGGCCCGATGACCGGTCTGCCGGGCTACAACTATGCCGCGTTCAATGAGGCAGAGGTGAAGCTCCGCGACAGCGGGCACGAGGTGGAGAACCCGGCCAGCAACCCTGCCCCCGAGGGCGGCGACTGGCGCGACTACATGCGACAGGCGTTGCGGCAAATGGTGGGCTGCGACGCCGTGGCGCTGTTACCCGACTGGCACACCTCACGTGGCGCGAATATCGAGGTGCGGCTCGCCGTTGACCTCGATCTGCCGGTGGCCAGCGTCGCGGCCTATCAGCGCAAGCCGGCGGCCTGATGGAGCCGCTACTTAAAGCTCGCGCCACAGGCCAAGTACATCGCGGCAATGATCTCGCCGCGATCCACATCGAGGCCACCGCCTGCGGGCTCATCAAGCCCGCGCGCGACGGTTTTCCGAGGGACGATGACGACTATCGCCAGCTCGTACGCACCCTCAGCAACAACCGCACCGACAGCGCGGGCGCGCTCGATCACACCGAGCGCGCCCGCTTGCTAGCGCACCTGCGCACGCTAAAGAAATCCCTCGGCCTACACACCGGCCCGCTGCCGCAATGGGGCAAGCTGCGCGCTCTATGGGGTGAGCTGCACAAACAAAACCTCGTCCGCACCAACACCGAACCCGCCATGAACGCCTGGGCGAAAGCCCAACCCAACGGCGGGCAAAAAGACAGCGCTCGCTGGTGCAATAACGACGAGCTGAGCAAACTGATCGAAGCCGCCAAAGCGTGGCTAAAACGTGGCCCGCGTGCCAACAAATCCCCTCTCCCGCCAACTCAGTCCCCTCTCCCCGGGGGAGAGGGCTAGAGCCTGCCCCGGCGAAGGCCGGGGGTGAGGCTGCCCGCTCCAATCCAAATCCATGAACTTCCCAGCCAACTACCCCGAATCCCTGCAAGCCATCGCGCTCGCCTGCTGCGACTCGTTGCTCAAGCGCGGCTTCGACGAGACCGAGGCGCAAGCCATCAGCCTCGAGGTCGCGCACGGCACCAGCGAATACCTGGGCGGGCGAGATTTCTACGTCGCACGCGGCACGTACCTGCACGCGCGCCAGCGTGACGAAAACATCATGCGCGCCTACACCACCGGCGCAATTAAAAACAACATCACTGGCGTCGCCGAAATGTTCGACATCTCGGAGCGCGCCGCCTACAAAGCCATTCGGCGTGCCCACGCCTGGAGCCGCAAAGATCGACAGGGCGAGATGGCGGTGTAGTCCGGCCATGCTTGATCTGCGTTTATGATTCCGTCACCTCCTCAACTCTCCCCCGAAAGGTTGACCATGCAAACACAAGTATTAAAAGACGCTTGCGAAATTCTGCGCATCGCCGCGCGTGCATTAGAGCGACAGGTGCCGCTCGGGTATCAGACAAATCGGGCGCGCAGAGCGGGTGAACCGATGCCTTTTTCAGAAGATCAGCTCCATGACGCAATAAATTTCGCGTCATACAGTTTGTTGCCGCAGCCAGCGCGAATTTGCGCAATTAGTTTGACTATGCGCCCAGGCGGAATAGGTGCCCAGAGTCGCTATAGCACGCCCGCCGAGTTGCGCGAGGTTGCTGCCCGTGCGATTGCCGAAAATTTCGCAACTCCCATTTCCTTCGAAAATACCAACCCCCACCCGAAAGGTTGATCATGAAAATACTTGTTGCTCTTGTCGTGCTGATCGTCGCGCCGGTGTTTGCGCAAAGCGCCGTTGAATTCAAAGGGCTGCAAGCCGGTGCCAGCGTTGCCATCGTGCAGGCCGCGCATCCGCTTGCCACCTGCGCCCGCAGCGAGCGCGACGGCGGCATGGTGTGCGATGTTGCCGACACGACCTGGGCGACATTGCCGGTGTCCGTGCGCTTCGCCTTCGATGACACAGGCTTAGCCGCAGTGACCGTACAACTCAAGTCCGCCGCCAACTACTCGTCCGCTTGGCTTGCGCTGCGTGAGAAGTACGGCCACCCGCCCGATAACACCGCTCCGGTCGGCGATAGCAGATCGACTTGGAAAATCGGCGACGGCGTCATCATCGCCAGCCAAACCGCAGGCGTCAACGGACCCACCGTTCGCTTTGCAACCAACGCTTGGCAAGCGGCGAACCTAGACCGCATCCGCGCTCGCAACGCTGCGATGCTCAAGGCTAAAGCGGGGGATATGTGATGATTGTTGACTCCGCCTCGTACCTTCTGAATCAGTACGCGTCCAGTGTTGCCGCATTAAAGCCTGGCCAGGCTATCCGATTTGAATTAAACGAATTATGTGATCAGGTTGGCGGGTGGCATTACGGTGGCGTACGCTGGAATCCAGCCGACCAAATTTTGCACATCGTCGTGGGCTCGGCATACGGGTACAGCTATGAAGAGTCCAAAATGGGAGACTTCGTGACATTTTTCCGCTGCATCGACCCTCTTCCTCCAGGCGCAAAAACCCACGTTGATCCTGACCAACGCTTTGCGTTCGAGCGGCGAAGTGACGGATGGTTTTATTCACGCTTCGCGAAACCGTGACATAGTTTCACGCAGCCACTTAAAGCCCTCTTCGGAGGGCTTTTTCATTTCCTGAACCGGTTCAGCGAGACATGGTCGCGCGCGTGCGGAAAACTGCGATGCATGCAGTCCCCAACACGCAACACCGCTTCAATGGCCAACCGGCAACGCTCTGGGGCCTGCACCGCGTTTTGCCCACGCACGCACGGCGATCACATCAATCGCCAGTTCGGTATCTGCGCGCACACCAACGGCCTGGACATGCCCGGCACGGCAAATCGCGACGACATCAATTGCAAGTTTCGCCCCTCTAAATTCAAAAAGAAAGGTCAATCATGAGTGACGCCCCCGTTACGCCCACCCCTAAAGTGAGTCTGATCGTGCAGTGGTTAAGCCCGCTGCGCTCGCTGATCGATCCCAAATTTATCTGGTCGATGCTGATCGCCGCACTCGCGGGCGCGGTGCTCGGTTACGCCATGTTTAAAGACGCGCTGACCGGTGCCGCATTCGTTTTGTCGATCGTCGGCTTGACCTACGTGGCGCGCACGTTCGCGTGGCCGCAAATCAACGTCGGCGAGTTCGCCCGCAAGGCGCTCGAGTCCTCTACCGGCGCGGCCATCGTGCTCGCCGCGCTGATGTTGTGGTGTGCTGTGCTCTCGCTCGCGATGATCAGCCGCGCGCAGGCAGCAGAGATACCTACGAACGCCTACCAACACCTGCCCACGCTGTCGGCGGAGGCCGAACGATATTGGGACGCCCGCGACGGCAGCCGCGCGCCTGTAGCCCTGATTGCGGGCCTTGTGGATCACGAGACGGCCTGCCTGTCCGCGCGCACCTGTTGGCGCACCGATGCCCTATACAAAACCCGGCGCGAAGAAGGCGTCGGCCTCGGCATGTTCACGCGCGCCTTCACGGCAACCGGCACACTGCGTTTCGATGCGCTGAGCGAATTGAAAGCGCTCCACCCCACCGCGCTGCGCGACGTGAACTGGGAGAAGAACAAATTCAACGCGCAGCTGCAAGCCCGCGCGCTGGTGTTGAAAGTCAACGATAACTACAACACCGCCACCCGCATGACGCAGCACCGCGAGGAGCGCTTGGCGTTCGCGGTGACCATGCACAACCGTGGCGTCGCAGGTGTGCAAAACGAAGCCGCGCGCTGCGCCATGACGCGCGGCTGCGACCGCGAACGCTGGGCGGGCAATGTCGCCCGCACCTGCACCGCCAGCCGCCAGATCATCCCCGGCACAGGCCGCAGCGCGTGCGACATCTCGCGGGCGTATTGGCCGGATGTAGCGCGGCGATCAACCAAATATCAAGGAGCCATCTGATGGACAACCAACACAAGCAAATTAAGGGCTATCGCGATCTGTCACAGCACGAAATCGACCTGATGAATGAGATCAAGGCGAAGGGCGAGGAAGTGCGTGCGCTGTGCGACAAGCTGACCGATCTGTGTCGAGACTCGGGCGCACCGAACGCGAGGCCGCTCGACGGACGCTGGCTTTCGTTGGGCCGGACGCATCTGCAGCAGGGCTTCATGGCGCTCGTTCGCTGCGTCGCTCAGCCGGATTCGTTCTGATGAGCACCAAGGCGCGAACCCGCCGTGGCACGCAGAAAGTGCGCGTGCCCTACATCCACCCCACCAAAGGCAAACGCAGCTGGGCTAAAAGCGGCGGCAACCGCCTGAGATGGGGCATGAACGCAACGTTGCAGGTTCGGCGATGATCTGGTTGCTCATCATCACGGCGTTCAATGTGACGCCGTTAGGTCTTGCGGATGCGAGGATCATTGTCGAGCCCGCGCGCTACAAAAGCGAGGCGGAATGCAAGGCGCGAATCAGCGACATAGCGCGCCGCCTGGACGCAGCAACGCGCAACGGTGAGTCACCCCCCCCAATGGCGCTGGCTTGTCGCGGCATCGATTTCGGGGCGCGCGTGTGAATCCACTGTCGTTCGTTCAAGCGGCAATCGCCGCTGCCATCACCTTCGCGCTCGGCTTGCTAATCGGCGGCGTGCCGTCGTACTTCATCGGCAAGTCGCACGGCGCGGCGTCAAAGTTGGAATCCATCGGCGCGCTCAAAACGTCGGTCGATAGCTGCACGGTGGCGGCGCAAGAAACCAAAGCCGCGGTCGACACCGAAGCGACCGCGGGAAAAGAGCGCGAGCAACGGATGCGCGCTGCGCTTTCCGAAAACGCACGCATTGTGTCTGAGGCCGCGCGTCGTCGCTCGCAAATTTTGGCCACACCGATTCGTGGCGATACCGATTGCGACCAGACCAAAAACGCGATCAACGATGTGTTCAGGGGAAAGCGATGATCGAGCATGTTTTTCCTGCGCACGCGCTCATTATCGCGTCGCTCGTGGCGCTGACTTTTGTGCTTGGGATACTTTGCTGTTTCGGCATGCTGTGCGCGCGGCGCACGGGCGCCAACACCCGCCCGTGGGACGTGTCGCTGATTGTTTGCGTCACGGTGTTTTGTGCGGTGGCGCTGACGGCTTGCGACGCGCCGATCAACCCTGTCCGCTATCAACCCGTGCCCTACATGGTGACCAAGCCGTGTTTTCAGGGGCGCACGGCACCGGCTGAGGCCGTCGTACTGACCGACCCGGTCTGCGGCACCGGCGACGCGCAATGCGTGATCCAGGCCGGTGCCGATATCAACGAATTAAAGCGCGAGGCGCGCGAGTACCGCAATCTTTTTAAGGAGTGTTCGAAGTGAAATCCAAATTGTTGAGCATGGTCGCCGCGCTTGCATGTTGCACAGCGTTCGCGGCCAATGAGCCCGTCACGGCGCTTGACGCGGCGGCGTTGCAATCCATCGCGAACGCCAATCAGCGCGCAGCCAACGCGCTTGAACTCGGCACCTGCGCAAGCGAGCGCAGCGCCGTCACGGCAGCGGCCAGCGGCTGCACGGACACGGTGTGTCGCATTTCAATTGCGGCCATCGCGGCGCTGACGCCGTGCGCTGCGCAACGTATGGCAGGCATGTTCCAGGCGCAAGCCGCGGCGACCGTGGTGCAGCAAGCCGCGCCGCGCGAGCTCACGACCGGCGAGCGCTTCATCGGCATGCTCGGCAACGGCGTCGGTCGGCTGTTCGACACGGCGCTTGCGCTGGCACCCGTCGCCATGAATTACAAGCTGGGCATGGTGCAGAGCGCAAACGCGACGCTGCTCGGCACCGTGCAGAGTAACAACGCGCTGGGCGCAACACGGTCAACGAACAGCGCGTTTCTCGGCATGGGCAACCAGATCGGAACGACGGCGTCAAGCATCGCCGCGTCAGGCGCGGCGTCTACCAGTAGTGTTGCCAATTCGGGTTTCGCAGCGGCCTCCAGTCTGGGCAATAACGTGCAGATTGTTGCGGCTGCTGGATTGACCACAGCGGGCAGCATCGCGGCCAACGGCTCTGCGGCCAACGCCAGCATCGCCGCGAATGGTTCAGCGGCCAACGCCAGCATTGCACGCGATGGATTCGCCGCAGCAAGCGCGGGCGGTCACGCCAACGCGACCATCGCGGCGGCTGGATTTGCTGCGGTGACCAGCGTGTCGAACACGGGCTCGGCCACAGCGGCCGGCATTGCGCGCGATGGCTTGGCGACCGCTGCGGCGCAGGCTGCTAGCACCGCGGCGTTGGCAACCAGTCTTGGTAACAACATTCAGGGCACGGCGGTCGCGGGCTTAGGCGCGGCGTCAACCATTGCGCGCGACGGATTAGCCGCAGCAACAACGCTAGGCTCCAAGCCGACCACGCAGATCACCACGAACGGCAACAGCAACAACACCACGACAGGCACAGGCAACACCAGTCAAACCGGCACCGACAACCGCAGCGACAGCTCGGGCCCATGCGTCATCACGCAATCAACGACAGCTCCGGCAACCGGGGGCAACGGCACCGGAGGAAATGGCACTGGCGGCAACGGCGCGGTCAGCCCGCCCGTGGGCACAACGGCCGGAGCCGTAGCGCCCGGTGCGCCTGGCACCGGCGCAACAGGCACCGGTGCAACTGCCACCGCCACACCGTCCACCACCGGCAGCGTGCCCTGTGGCACACCAAACAAATAAAGGGTGACCGTGCACATTGATCTAACGACAAACTTCGGGCAGCTCGTCGCGACCGGCTTTGTGATGGTATTGGCGCTGTGGGCAGGCGTATGGGCGCTGTTGTCGCTTAACGCGCGGCAATTTTCCGAGCGCCTGAAGGAAAAGTTTGCCGAGCAAACGCTGGCGATTGGCGAAAACAAGCGCGCCACCGAAACCGGCATTGGCTCGCTGCGCGACCAGCTCACTAGCCACAAGACCTCCATCGACACCAAGATGGAGGGCCTTGCCAGTCAGACGCGCACGCTGGAGCGCGATTTGATGACGCTCAAGAGCGAGCTGCCGAACCACTACGAACGACGCGACGACGCGATCCGCCGCGAGATGACCATCATCTCGCGCCTCGAGCGCATCGCCGAGAAGATGCGCGAGCGCACGGAGTAAACGATGCATCACGAAAGCGAACTCGACACCCGCGCCCGCCGCCAACACCTGCGCTGGCTCATTCTTTACGTTCTATTGCGCGCTCAGGACATCGGCGCGAACGAGACACGAATTGCCTACATGCTGGGCGCAGCCGAAGGCTTGGAAAACCTCACGCGACCCGAAATGCGCGCCGCGCTCACCTACTTAAAAGCGCGTGATCTGATTCACCTCGAGCACGGCGACCATCTGCCACACTGGCACGCCAAACTGACCCGCGTCGGCACCGACGTAGTCGAGTACACCGTGGCCTGTGAGGCCGGAATCGCTCGCCCCCCGAAAGAGTGGACGTAGTTCGTGGGCGCTCGCAGCAAGGTCGTCAAGCTCCCTGCAGACATCAAGCAATGGCTTGATCAGGTGCTGGTCGCGCAGTCGTTCGGCGGGTACGAGGCGCTGGCCGCAGAGCTCGCCGCGCGCGGGTATGGCGTCAGTAAATCGAGCCTGCATCGGTATGGGAGCGCGTTCGAGGAACGGCTTGGCGCGATGAAGTTTGCCACCGAGCAAGCCAAGGCAATTGCTGTCGAGTTGGGCGACGAAGAGGGCGCGCTTAACGACGCCGCGCTCCGTGTGATTCAGGAAAGGCTCTTCACCGCCGCCATGAACTCAGACGATTTGAGTCACGAAATGCTGGCGAAGTTAGCAGACAGCACAGCTCGCGTGGCACGCGCATCAGTTGACCAAAAGCAATGGGCTGCGAAGCTCAAAAAAGAGCAGCAGAAGCACCTCGACAGCCTAGAAAAAGAGGCTAGAGACCCTAAAAAGCGCGGCAAAACAGGCCTCGATCTGGAGACGATCAAGCGCATTCGGCTTGAGGTGTACGGCGTCCGCTCATGAGTGTTGCGCGCATCAAAAAGCTGGCAGCGCGAGTTGCCGCCAGCCCGCTCACGGCCACGGCAAACGGCGAGCCGTTTCAGTCCGCCATCGAGCTGTACCAGTACCAGCGGGAGTGGCTCGCCGACAAAGCACGGTTCAAAATCGGCATGTTTGCCCGTCAAACCGGCAAGACGTTCACGACCGCGCTAGAGATCGTCGACGACGTGCTGGAGCACGAAGCGCGCGGCGAAAAGACTCGATGGGTCATTCTCTCGCGAGGTGGGAGGCAGGCTAAAGAGGCGATGGACGCGGGCGTTCGTCGTCATCTTGAGGCCTATCAAGTCGCCGGGGCTGTCTACACCGAGTCGGAGGTCTGGCTCGACGGCGTACGCGAAACGCAGTACGAAATCACGTTCCCCGGTGGCAGCAAAATCACCGCCGTCCCGGCCAATCCGGACACCGCGCGCGGCTATTCGGCCAACGTCTTTTTAGATGAATTTGCGTTTCATCACGACTCGCGTCGCATCTGGACAGCGCTATTTCCGGTCATTTCAGCGGGCTTCCGGATCATCATCACCAGCACGCCGAACGGGAAGGGCAACAAGTTTTTCGAGCTGATGACCGGAACCGACCCCCAGTGGAGCCGCCACATCACCGACATCTATAAAGCCGTCGAGCAAGGACTGCCGCGCGACATTGATCAAATGCGCGTCGCGCTCGCAGACGAAGACGCGTGGTCTCAAGAATTTAAGCTCGAGTGGCTCGACGAAGCCTCCGCCTGGCTCGACTACGACCTCATCAATTCCTGCGAGCACGAGCTGGCGGGCATCCCTGCCAACTACAGCGACGGCGCGTGCTACGGCGGCGAAGACATCGCGATTCGCGGCGACCTGTGGGTCGGTTGGGTAAAAGAAAAACTCGGCGACGTGCTGTGGACGCGCGAAATTCGCGTGCTGCGCCGCGCGTCATTCCAAGAGCAGGATCGCAACCGCAATGAGCTGTTCGCAAAGTATCGAATGCTCCGCTATTGCATGGATCAAACTGGCATGGGCGAAAAACCGGTTGAGGACGCGAAGCGCCGACACGGCTCGCTTCGCGTGGAGGGGGTGATTTTCACGCTTCAGACCAAATTGTTGTTGGCGACCTGCATCAAGCAATCGATGCAGGATCGCAAAGAGCGCATCCCGATGGGCGACGAGGCGCTGCGCATCGACCTGCACAAGATCAAAAAAGAGCCCACCGCGACTGGTGCCGCCCGCTTCGTCGCCGACAGCGACAGCGCAGGCCACGCCGACCGCTTCTGGGCGGGCGCGCTGGCGACCTACGCCGCGTCCAGCACGCCAATGGTCTGCGACTTCATTCGCGTCGATCCCAATCGCGGCATGGACGAGGTCGAAGACGACGAAGACGGCCGCTTTGAGCGCATCTCCCCGAACTAAGGCACCCTATGCAAATCCTTGACCAATGGGGCCGCGCGTTCGACGAGGCCGCGCTCACCAAAACGCAAACCGGCACCATGACCTTCGTGCCCCAGACCTGGGGCGACACGCCGGTCGACGGCCTGACGCCCGCAAAGCTCTTGCGCATCCTCAAATCAGCGCGCTCCGGCGACGTGGCACAGCAGTCGGCGCTGTATCACGACATGGAGGAGCGTGACCCGTTTTTGCTCGGCGAAATGACGAAGCGCAAGAACGCCGTCACCTCGCGCGAGATGCAGATCGAGCCGCCCGACAATCCGTCCGCGAACGAGACCAAAGCGGCCGATTTTTTCGAGGAATACATCGAGCAAATCGGCCTGCACGATCATCTGTACGATGCGTGCGAGGCCATTGGTCACGGCTTCTCGTGCATCGAGCTCGAGTGGGGCTCAGTCGATGGCATCCGCGTGCCGGTCAACCTCACACCCAAGCCGCCGACGTGGTTCCGTTTGCGCATTCAGGATGGCAATATTGCCAACGCCTGGCGCATGAACCGCACCGATCTGCGCCTGCTCGACGGCAGCGCCTACGGAGCCGAGCTAGCACCGTTCGGCTGGTGGGTGCATGTGCATCGATCAATGGCCGGTGGTCTGCATCGCGCGGGCTTGTTCCGCGTGCTGGCGTGGCTGTATCTGTACAAGCATTTTTCGTTGCGCGATTTCGCTGAGTTTTTAGAGATTTACGGCATTCCGCCACGCGTCGGCAAGTTCGATCCGGACAATGTCACACAACGCGACAAAGCGGTGCTCTACCAAGCGCTACAGCAGCTCGGCCACGACGCGGCAGGGATCATCCCCAACACCATGCAGATCGAGCTGCTGACAGCGGCTGGTGGGCAGACAGACGCCTTCGAGCGCATGTATCACCTGTGCAACGACGAGTACGCGAAAGCGATCAGCGGCAAAGACCCACAAAAGAAGGCCGGACTCGGCGGCGGCAACGGCCAGCAGGAGGTCGGCAACGCCGAGGTGCGCGAAGACATCAATATCGGCGACTGTCGCCAGCTCGCCAACAGCTTCACCAGCGATGTTCTGTGGCCGATCGCAGCGCTCAACTTCGGAATTACGGAGCTGCGCCGGTGCCCACGTCTCAAGTTCAACATCAAGCAAGCGGTCGATCTGGAGGTCATCGGCAAGGGCTTTCAGGAACTGCAAAAAGCCGGGTTCAAAATCGGCAAAAATTTCGCCTACGACCGCGCAGATATTCCAGTGCCAGGCCCGGATGACGAAGTGCTCGATGCGCCTGCCCCGCCCGCGCCTGCATTCGGCTCTCCCGGCGACCGTTCGTCTGGCTCCCTCTCCCCGGGGGAGAGGGTTGGGGTGAGGGCAGCCGATCCCGCAGCCAAGCCAGCCACGCAGCCCAAGCCAGCCGACCCAAGCGCGTCGCTCGCATCGCTTTTAAGCGCCCTAGCGCAAGGCGCAATCAAGCCCGTTGCGCCATTGCCCGAGCGCGACACGTTAGACGATCTAACCGACGCCATGACCGACGGCTGGAAGCCCGTCATGGACGACCAGCTAGCCCCGATCCGCACCATGATCGCCGAAGCCGCCACCAACAACGAGCCGCTAGACGCTCTGCAGGCCCGCATTCACACCGCACTCGGAAACATGGACATCACAAGCCTGGTCGAACTGATCGCCAAAGGCCAGATGCTCGCGAACTTATCCGGACAGGCCGGACTCATCACGCCAAAGCCGCCATCGAAAACGCCGCGTAAGTCGCGCCGCTAGTCGTGGCCGACACCGCGCTCCCCGATTGGGTCAAGCTCCTCAATCTGCCCGCCAAAGACGCAGCCGAGTGGTTCCGCAAACTCAATCCCATCGCTTCTGCCAGCTGGAGCGCCATTGCCAAAACCGAGCGCGACTACGCGTTCACGATTGCGGGCATGCTTCGTGAAGACCTGCTCAAAACAGTATTCGAAAAGCTCGGTCAGGCCATCGAGGACGGCCGCGATGCCACGTGGTTCGAAAAGCAGCTAAAGCCGATCCTACAAAGGGCCGGATGGTGGGGCGACAGCGAAGAAATAGACCCCGAAACCGGCGCGGTCACGAAGACTGCTCTCGGCTCACCCACCCGCCTTAAATTCATCTTCGACACCAACGTGCGCAGAGCCGAAGCGGCGGGCCGGTGGCAGCAAGCCGAGCGCGTGAAGTCCACCGCGCCCTTTATGATGCGCCGAACGATGGGAGATGAGCGCGTGCGCGAGGATCACGCCATTTACGATTACGTCTGCCTGCCCATCGACGATCCATTCTGGGACGATCACTGTGCGCCGATGGCGTTCGGTTGCCGTTGTCAGGATATCAACCTGTCCGAGGACGGCATTCAGGACTACATCGACGCGGGCCTGCCGATCAAGCGCAAAGCGCCCGCCGACCAATTTCAGACCTTCGAACGCGACGGCGAAACGATCAAACTTCCACTGGGCGTAGCTCCTGGCTTTGGCCGCAACCCCGTCAGCAGTCGTGCCGACGCGTTGAAGGATACCAATCGCCGCAAGCGCGCCACCCTTCCGCCAAGCCTCTCGAAAGAAGCAAAACGAGTCGATCGAAAGCCGAAATAATGGGCAACGCGAAGGGAATTCGCGCCGTCGTCACCGGCATTCCCGAGCTAAAGGCGCGCTTCAAACTGCTGCATGGCGTGCCTGCTCAAAAGGACGCGCTGGCCGAGGCGATGGCTGGTCGACTGCAAGAGCGCATTCAGCTCCGATTCGATCAAAAGGTGGATCCCAATGGCAACCGCTGGTCACCCATCCTGCAGTCAACGCTAGACGCGCTGACGCGTCGCGCATCTCTGTCTGGCAACGGAAGCGTTCCCGGCTCACTACTCAATCGTCACAACCCTGGCCTGCGATCCAGCCTCACTCGCGCCAAGATCAGCGGTGGCTGGTCGGTAGGCTTCGGCAAGAGCTACGCCATCTATCACGAGTTCGGGGCGAAATACATGGACAGGCGAGGCCTAATTTTTGCGGATCCCGAACAAGGCAAGTTGTCCCCAGCCGATTTAGCTGCACTTCTCAAAACCGGCGACCAATTCCTACGCCAAATCGGCGTGTTGTAACTATCGCAACGTCGTTGCAAACCCCATCCCAACACACCCCGACTAACACCGCCTTTTCCCACCATTTATCAAGCGTTTCCCCATCATTTATCTATAGCCTGATCACCTTCTCATTGCAAACGTTAACGAAGCAGCACAGATGTTGGCGGGGGCTTTCGCAATCCTCATCGCGAAGCGATCAAATATTGTCTCGACTGGCCCCGTTGGTTGGCCCCAAGAAGCGCAGGAAAAAAGCGATCAGAACGAAAAACTGTCTGAGCGCAGCGAGTTTTTTTCGTTCCGCTTTTTTCTGAGCATCGCAGCGAAGGCGGAGCCTTAGTGAAGGCCGGGACAATCTTCGGGGTCGCCTTCTTTGGATTACCTTTCTTGGCGAAGCAACAAAGGTAGCTCGCCGTCAGGCGAAACTGACTGCAAGTATCCATCTTGGTTTGAACAAAATTCTCCGCTAAGCTCGCAAAAAACTTCACCCGCGAGTCCGCGTAAAAGATTCGTTGAAACCAATGCTTCTCATCGGCGCACTCGTCGCCTGGGCTGGCCTCGCGTTGCAATTCTCCGTGTCCCTCAAGCTCCTGGCTTCGCATGGCATGGACGTCTGGCAGACGCTAAGCCGCATGTTGGCGTACTTCACCATCCTCACCAATCTGGTGGTCGCGGCGGACCACTCGATTCGCCTTGTTACTCCAGACTCCGCTGCTGCACGATGGCTCGAGCAGTCGTCGGTGGGCAATGCGATTGCGATGTACTTGTTAACGAGTCAACTAAATGTGTCCTATCGCAACTGGTATCGCTCCCTCTCCCTCGGGGAGAGGGAGCCTGCCGAACCGGTCTTATTTTGTTGACTCAGTAATAACGCTCGTCTGCGTGATCGTGCATATGATCTTGCGACACCTGCAAGTGCTCACCGGCAACGCGTTGCTGGCGGACAATATCCTCCATTACGTCACGCCGATTTTGTTTGTGATTTTCTGGATCGGCTGGGTGCCGAAGCGAAGCTTGCAATGGCGACACGCGCTGTGGTGGGCACTGTATCCGCTCGCGTACTTTGTGTGCGCGATGCTGCGCGGTGCCGCATCGCGCTTTTATCCGTACCTGTTTATTGATGTGACGAAGCTCGGGTTTCAGGCGATCGCCATTAATGCGGCGCTGATTTCCGTGGCGATTTTTGTCGCAGGGTCGTTGTTGATCGCTTTGGATCGGTCGTGGCCGTTTGGCGCGAGACGCTCAATTTAACAAGGGAGTTTCGGGGGGCAAGCCCTCACCCCAACCCTCTCCCGCTTGCGGGAGAGGGGGCAAAACGTAGGGTGGGCAACTTGTGGCCCACGCGTTGCCGAAGTTACTTGAGCCCAGCCGCCGCACGCAATACCGCTGCCTTATCTGTCGCTTCCCACGTGAACTCTGGCTCGTCACGGCCAAAGTGGCCGTATGCTGCCGTTTTTTCGTAAATCGGGCGCATCAGATCCAGCATGTTGATGATGCCTTTCGGACGCAGGTCGAAGTGTTCGTTCACCAGCGCTTCGATCTTCTCATCCGAGATCACGCCAGTGCCTTCGGTGTACACGGTGATGTTCATCGGCTTGGCGACACCGATGGCGTACGCGACCTGAATCTGA
>JAYVPF010000293.1:0-14356 GCA_043757535.1 Burkholderiales bacterium | reverse complement strand
TCAAGTCTTCGGGCGTGTTGACTGGTTTGGTGCTGGTGGTGATCTGGCGGTAGCCGTTGTCCCAGATTTTTTCAAAAGCAAACAGGGTGCCCGTGCCTCCAATTTGCTTTCGCACATGCGTGCCCAAATCACCATCCATGGCAGCCCATACCTGGCTGTAGTCTTTAAACGCAAAGCCGACGCCGCTGATTTGCGCGCTTGATACCAGCGTGCCCAAAATCAGTGGTGAGAGCGTGAAGTAGTCGAGCGCGCCCGAACGCACTTGTGACAGCATGTCGGTGTCGTTGCCGAGCTGGTTGTTGGGGTAGACCTCAAACGCGATGCGACCTTTGGATTCGGCGTTGATTTTTGCTGCCATTTCTGCGCCACGCGTGTTCATGGGGTGGGCAATCGGCAGGTTGTTGCCGTACTTAAGCGTGAACTCGGCCTTGGTTTGGCCGAAGGCTGCTGCAACAGGCAAAGCCGACATGGAGGCGGCGCCAGCGCCAAGGACAAGGTTGCGTCGGGTGATAGTCATGTGATGTGTCTCCAGGCTAGGGTTGTGAATGAACGGTGAACAGAAAATAAGAAACGGGCTAACTGGTTAATGTAGGCGGGCATGGGGCTTCGATAGCCTGGTGAAAACGCCGGGTTGCGCAGCATGGCGTTGAGTCCGGCTCAAGCTGCTCAATTGCTACTACGCGAAGTCGGTGAGCAACTCGCCCGCTAACGGTAGCGGCTCAAGCATACCTTGCGCATCCGCAATCTGCTGGCCGTTGACCCACACGCCGTGTACGCCTACTGCGTCGGTCGTCAGACGGGCCGCACCACCGGGCAGGTCATGCACGCGCTTTTTTGGACCGCGTGCCACAGTCTTCGGAACGGATAACGGATAGTCCGAGGCTGATTTCGCTGCCATTGAGCTCACCTACTTTCAGCGCCACGACAAAGCGGGCGTGCCAACTTGGCCGCAGAATTTGCGCGGCTTCAAAGCATCATGCAAACTCCCTTCGAGCAACATAAATTCACCGTCACGATCACGCGGCCCGAGCCTCAGGCAATCCCACTTGGCGGGCAATCCGCGCTGATATTCGAACTCTTCGCTGTGAACGGCAACGCGCACGTGAAGCAGTGGGTGCGCATGGCGCTGTCGCCCGAATTTTTGTATACGCTGACGTTCACCGCCAGCGAAGAAAATTTTGCGTGCTACCGTTCCCAGTTTGACAAGGTCAAACAATCAATCGTCTTCAAGTAGCGAGCCTGCGCGCATGTTCATCCTTCGATTTTTGCTGGCCGTATTTCTCATTTCAATCGCGTCGACCGCGCAGGCTGAACCTAAAGTAAGTATGGCTCCTGTGGCGACGCCGATATCCTGCTCGAATTCAAAGGCGCGCCGGCGCGGCACCCGTCCATTGAAAAATCGCGCGCTGCGATTCACGCCTGGCGCGGCGTCAAGTTTTGGTACGCCACGCCTGCGGTCAACGATGAACACATTTCGCGTTATCTTCGGGATCGACGGAGCAGTTTGGTGCATCCGGTCAATACAAGTGATCACACCACCGGGCGATGCGTCGAAAGGCGTGGCCAAATCTACATTGTGATGCCGACCATTTGTCAGGGCACCGTCTGTCCGGAATACGATGGCGCGCTATTTTGGGTGAATCAGTGGCGCTTCGTTGGCTCGTCCGATGGCATGAGCGCGAATCACCTGTTTTTAAATTGGCATAAAGCCACTCAATTTTGAAGTTAATCATTGTGCACGCCGTCGGATCCATTTCAGATCAAATGCGACCGGTAACGCTACGAACCGCGAAGGGTGCCGAAGCTGGTAATCAGCCACACCGCAAGCAACACCAAAAAGTAAATTCCACCCGCCGTTGCGAAGCTTCGCGTCACTGCCCGCCGACTTGCAATCGAACCGGACACGGCAGATGCAATCATTGTCATTGCTAAGAATCGCCCGAATCCTTCTGCCGAAAAATTTTGGTAGATGACGCTGAAAATGAGCGTCAGTCCCACCAGCCAAATCACGCCCCACGAGAACGCTTTGCCGTAATTTTTTCCGGCTAGCAATTTCTGGATCGGCGCTACTGCCTCGGCAGCCTCGACGTTAACCGACGGGTTCGAAACATCAGGAGTGCTCATGGAAATTTCTCTCAAAAGGGTGAAGTCGGCGCAAACGATGCGCGATTGGATTGAAACCAAGGCTCAACATTAGTCGGTACAACCCTACAAAGTCCTTACGGCTGGCAAGTAACTCGCGACGCAATGGCCAACGGCGTGTGGACGCCTTTGTGCCTAGGCTTGCGCCAACTCAAACACATCGGTCAACTGCACGATCATTCGCGCAGTGTCTTCACCGCGCGCCCGCGTTGATGAGTGCATCAATCGCTTGCGCCATGGCGTCGATTCGCAGCAAAGCTAATCTGTTTGAGACTGCGCGCCGCAGGATGCGCGCACTGCATCTCGTCCTTAAAATCAGGCGAGATAGATTCCCTCACAGACGTATTGTTTGACGAGAACGCGACACAACGCTGATCTGGATAGCGCCCCATCGCGACACGGCTACAGCACGACAACCCAGACGCCGTTGATCAGTCGCAGTTTGTAGTCGCTCGACGCCGCACCGTCTTTGTTGCGTTCGGCGATCTTTGCCTCCGCGCTGTCGCCATTGATGAAGAGGCTGTCGAACTCGGCGCTTTTCGGATTCGGCGACAGCTTCATAAATTCAAGAAACCGTGCGGCGTCCGGGCCGTCAAGCGCTTTTACCTGCTCGGCGAGCATCACGCGCTTGAGCGCGGGTTTGTCGCCCGCTCTCGCGGCGCGCAGAAACTCAGCGATGGCCTTGCCTTGCGGCGTTGCCCAGGCCACTTTGCCAACCGCGTCAGGCGTGCGCGGTGCGACCATCGTCGTATCAAAACGAACATCAAAGCCGAAGGTGTTTTTGAATTCCTTTTGCTCGCCGCCGCTGGTCACGCGCCCGGCAAATGCCGTCGGAGTGAAACGAGATACCTCCGCTTTGTAGTCGCTCGTATTGGCACCGCCCTTTAACGTCCCGACACTAAAATCGACAGATCGAATTTTTTTGTCCGCGTCAAGCGTGAGCTCCAGCATTTGTATGCTGTTGCTGCGCATCTCGCTTGAGCGCACGGAGCTGCCGCTGAGCGCTTTGGCAGACAACGGCTTGTCAGTGAGGGTCAAAATCGTCTCGGACTTGTTGTCAGCGAGCGAGGGCTTTACGACCGTGTAGGCGTGCTTGAACTCGGTCGTGTTTCCGTTAACGGTGATGCTGCCGCTGGCCGTGTTTTGCGCGAACGTCTGCAGGCTCAAGAGGCTGAGTGAAAGCACTGCTGCAAAGCGCGTTGCTTGACTTGATTTCATATTCTGGTCTTCTTTCGTGGTTTAGAACGTGCGGCGACTGAATCCGAGCGATACGCGCCCCATCATTAATAGCAACAGTGCCAGCAACGCAATCATTACAGGATGCAGCGTTGACACAGTCACAGGGGGCGTAACGATGACGACGGGCGGCACGGAGGGCCCGCCCTGATCAACGATAGTGCCGTTGGCGCTCAGATCATCGTCGCCGAGTCCGCCGTCGGTGATCGTGAACGTCACCGTGCTTCCGGAAACCATGGATGGCAGGATGTACCAGATGGCTGCCGCACTCAATGGCGTCGGGCCGTATTTGTAGTACTGCGTCCCTGCTGCGAGCCCTACGGGATACGTCACCGTTAGCGTCACCGCAGTGCCGGGTGTGCACCCATTCAACGTGAAGTCGAACAGACCGTGCGGGAAGGCTGTGCCGGCGGGCGGCGCTATCGGAGGGGATGCTGCATTTCCGGAGACCGGGATGAACTGGCGCGTGCCAAATCCACAGCCCGCGCCGCCACCAGAAATCGTGACCGAGATAATGCCACTCGCGGTGGCCGAGGCCGCGCTGTAGCTCGTCTGCGGCGCGACAAAGATCGCCAGCGTGCCTGCCGTTGCTGACAAACCGTCGACGTCGGAGCACTTGATCGACAGGTTCGATGTACCCGCCGTAGTCGGTGTGCCAGACATCAGGCCCGTCGTTCCGTTCAACGTGATGCCCGCTGGCAGCGTTCCGCTATTTAATGTGTAACCGGTGATCGGGTCGCCGTCGGTCGGCGTGCACGCCGATGCCACGCTGAAGCTGAACGCGGTATTAACCGTGCCTGTTTGCGTGGGCAGATTAGCCATTGAGGGTGGTTTTTTTGTGGCAACGTCATCGTCCATGAGCGTGACTGCGACGCTCGTTTGCGGGCCCAGAGTTGCGCCGCCGGTTGGGTTACTCAGCGCCACTGAGAACGCTTTGGTGGCTTCAGGAATTGCATCGTTGATGATCGCAACGCTGCAAGCTTTGGCCGCACCGTCGCCGTCCGCCCACGAGAGCGTGAGGTTAGTCGCAGCGAAGTCCGTGCCCCCCGTGGCTGAGCCGTTCACCGCCGCACAGGTCACGCTGATTGCGCCGTCGGTTCCACCGACGCGATCAACGGAGAGCGCGAGCGCTCCACCGTTTTCAGCAATGGTACGTGAAGCTGCTCCGGCAATCGTCAACGCGCCGGGCGTCAATGTGCTGATGGTGATTTTGAGTGCGCCCGCAGGGTTCGAGGTGCCGTCAATGTCGCTGCATGCGACGGTAACGTTGGCTACGACTGCTGCGCTCGGTGTGCCCGAAATCAGACCCGTCGTGGCATTCAAGGTCACGTTGGCTGGCAAAGTGCCCGACGCGACCGTGTAGCCGGTGATCGGGTCGCCGTCGGTTGCCGTGCACGCGGTCGCCGTGCTAAAGCTGAACGCGGTTCCCACTTTGCCGGTTTGCGCGGCCATGTTCGTCATTGCTGGTGGTGTTTTTGCCACGACATCATCGTCGGTGAGTGTGACCGCGATGCTGGTCTGTGCGCCGAGTGTTGCGCCGCCTGTGGCATTGCTCAATGCAACAGAGAATGCTTTTGTTGGCTCAGGGATTGCGTCATTGATGATCGCTACGTTGCACGCTTTGGCCGCGCTGTCGCCGTCCGCCCATGACAGCGTGAGGTTGGTCGCGGTGAAATCCAGACTGGACGTTGCTGTGCCGTTCACTGCCGCGCAGGTCACGCTGACTGCGCCGTCTGTACCACCAGTGCGGTTAACGAATAGCGACAGCGTGCCGCCGTTTTCAGCAATCGTACGCGTCGCTGCACCCGCCAACGTTAGCACGCCGGGTGTCAGCGGATTGATGGTGATTTGCAGCGCACCGGCGGGCACGGATGCGCCGTCAACGTCGCTGCAACTCATGGTGATATTCGCCACGACTGCCACCGTCGGCGTGCCGGAAATCAAACCGGTCGTCGAGTTCAACGTTACGCTCGCAGGCAGCGTGCCCGTAACCACGGCGTAGCCCAGAATCGGATCGCCTTGAGTCGCGGTGCAAGCGGTTGCCGTGTTGTACGAGAACGCCGTACCCACCTTGCCGACTTGAGCTGGCATGTTCGCCATGACGGGCGGTGTTTTGACCGGTGCAGGGTCGTCGTCATTCAGCGTGATGGTGACTGTGGTGATCGCACCAAGCGCTAGGCCATTCGTTGGGTTGGTCAACGTGACGGTGAATGTTTTTGTCGGCTCGAAAATCGCGTCATTGGTGATCGGTATATTGCACATCACGCTGCCGTTCACAGCGTCTGCCCAGTTGAGTGTGTTGCTCGTTGCCGGGAAATCGACACCCGCCGTAGCAGTGCCATTGACCGCCGCACAGGTCACGCTGACCGCGCCAACGCCACCCGTGGCGTTCGACGTGCGGGTTACGGGAATCGCGAGCGTGCCGACGTTCTCGCTGATCGTTTGCGTAGCGGCGGCAAACGAGATCACGCCTGCGTTGCCGATCATCAACGTGAAGGCTTTCGGCGTTGAACCACCGAACGCATTGGCCGCGCTGATTTTCAGACTGACCGAGCCTTCGACGCCGCTGTTACCGGTAATTTTTCCGTTTGAACTGTCGAACGATAAGCCCGCGGGTAGCGCTCCGGTTAACGTGTAACTCGTCACGCCCAAGCTCACCAACAGGAAAGCCGACAGATCAATGTCGGCCGCCTGTCCTGCGAGCGCGCTTTGCACGGGAATGTTTGACCAGACGGGAAGATTTGGCACGGTCGGGCCTAACGTCGAGATCGGAATCGGTGTCCACTTCGGGCCAGGAAACGTCAGGTTGCCGCCAGAAATCGCAGGACCTTGCAGGAAGGGAGGTGCAACGGCGTAGCGATGAATTTCATTAAGATCGTCGTCGGCGACGATCAGTTCGCCCGTGCTCGCGAGCACATTGAAACTATTGATGCTGCTGCCGATGACGAGCGTGTTGAGCACAACATGGGTGATCGTATCGACGACGGAGATGCTCTTGTCCGACAGATTGAGCACATAGAGCAAGGTGCCGGACACCACCGCCATTTGCGGGACGGCACCGACCGTGATGAACGTCGATACGGCGTTAGTTCCCGTGTTGATTACAGCAATCTTGCCGTTGGTCAATGTCACGTAAGCCTCGGTGCCCGCCAGATTGAACGTCACAAACGTTGGCCCGCTACTGGCACCCACGTCAATGAGTTTGACCCAGGCTTTCGTCGTCAGATTGAGCACGCCGACACTGCGGATGCCCAGCGGAATGTAGGCAAACGTTCCGGCCGGATTGACAGCGGCGGAATACGCGTTGCCCGGATCGTCAATCGAGAGATTACCGTCATAGTCAAAACGCCGATCAATGTTGGACGCTGCCGCGCAATTCGCCGGTGTCAACGGTAACGTGAATATCTGCACGTCTTTGCCTGAGGTTGTCTCCGATTCGTTAGTCACGATGATCTTGTCGCCCAGCGCCGTGATGGCTACGCCGCGCGAAGTGGCGGTGAGAGTTCCGGTTTTGCAACGACCGGTGACAAGTCCGGTGAGCAAATTGAACGTCATCAACTCGTCGGTGTTGTGATTGGTGATGTAAATCTCGTCGGGAATCGGACCGGGTCGCACCACCGCACCACGCATGAATCCCACTACGCCGATGCTGCCGAAGCCATCGGGCACGGCGTAGCGAGATACAGCGACGCCAGCGCCAAGATCGAACACTGTGAGCTTGTCGGACACAATGTCCGGCACGAACGCGTACGGCGCGGCAAGGGCGTTGCTGGTCACTAGCGCAGCGATCATGGCGAGGCACGCAAGCGAAGCATTGCCGAGCTTTTTGAGTGCCGCCGAGAAGCCTGTGTGAGGCGAGATTAAGGGGGGGGAGCGGTTCGTTTGCATTTTCCAATCCAATGAGGCGAATCGGGACATACATCCCGTATGCCCACACGTTATGCGGCTCGACCCTACATTTCCCCTACAACACGTTTTTTGTGCGCCAGATACCTTGGCAGGATTGACGCCCGAATTGCGTCTGTGCCGTATAGGGAAACTTAAGGCTCTTGCGCGCTATCGTGTTTCTGCTTCACCCACCACCCTAAGGAGAGTTCTATGTTGAAAGCACTTCTGGCCGCACTCTGCGCGTTCGGGCTCACGTTGCCGACAATTGCGCCAGCGGTCGCGGTCACTCCCGGCGCCGAAAAAGCATTTGTTGATGCCTATAAAAAGGCCGTTGAAACGAGCGACAAAAAGACGCTGCAAGGCTTTTTGTACGCCGTCGGCGCACACCCGATGGCGCTGGATTTTTACAAGGAAATGGTGACAATGGAGGCGGGCAGCAAGGTCACGCAGATCGCCCTGACTGATCTCACCGCGGATGACCAACAGAAAATCGCGACACAAAAAGGCCCGGACGGCAAGCCAAGCAAGAGCAACATTGCGATTGTGAAAAAGCTCACGTTCAAGACTGAAACCAAATCCGCCAACGGCAGCAGCTCCGGCACCAGCAGCGTGTTCGTTGGCGAAGTGGACGGCCAATTGATGATTGCGGTGCCAGCGAAATGAGGGCACCTCTATTAATTCATTTGTGGGGCGCATTGCGTTGTCAAAAAGTGACCAATGAGGGTGCTCGCGCTTTTGGCAAATGAGCTCACGTACCAGGGCGTACGCTCTGGTTGCTGCGCTCCGGGCTCCTAGCACTGCATCCCCAAAAAAACGAATTATTAGAGGTGCCCTTTAGTCGCAGGATACGATTTCATGAGTACAATCTGGTCAACTTAGTCAGGAACGAGCGAATCATGCAAGTGAACATCCTCGAAGCCAAAACCAAATTCTCGCAGCTACTTGCAGCCGTCGCTGCGGGTGAAGAGGTCATCATCGCCAATCGCGGCAAGCCCGTGGCGATGCTCACGCCCATCCCCACCAAACCACATCGCACGACCGGGTTCGGCATTTGGAAGGACAAAATGCGGGTCGCAGACGATTGGGACAGCCCTGAAACGAACGCTGCCATCAATCAAATGTTCATCGATTCGGCCAATTGCTACGACCCGCTGATCGATCCGCCACCCAAGGCAAAAGCGCGCACAAAGGAACGCGTCGACGGTGCCAAGCGCGGCAAATGATGGACGGGTATTTGCTCGACACCCATTTCCTGATTTGGTGGCGACAGGGCAATGCGAGGAAACTCGGCAAAGCCAAAGCTTTCATTGAAGCGAACAAATGCTTCGTAAGTCCAGTTTCAATCTGGGAGATGAGGCAAAAGGAGCGTAGCGGCCAACTCGACCTCCCTCCGGGCGATCTGATGGACGATTTTTCTCGCACTGGTTTTGTCGAGATACCGCTCGCATCGGCTCATGTCGAAACAGCGTTCGCATTGAATGCGATGCATGCGGATTTCTACGACCGATTGTTGGTAGCGACAGCCAAAGTTTCGGGCTTAACGTTCGTTACCCGCGATGGTGAGATTTTGCAGCGAGCAGCGGCGCATTCGCGAGGGCGGATGATCGAGATGTGAGGCGTGTGGTCGAGTGGTAGGCTGGGTTGAAACCCGGCATTCCGCTTCGACTTGACGCGGAGCGCTGGGTTTGGCAACCCAGGAACGCCGCATCGGAACGCTTCGGGCGCTGGGTCTAGACCCAGCCTACGGGCTAAGGGCCTACCTTGCTACGGTCAGGTCACAAGATCAATCTCGTCGCGCAATTTCTTGTGCAATCTTCATCGTGATGTCCCTCTCACATTGCTTTAGGCCATCAACCGAATCTGGGAAGCGGTCTATCAAAGAATTGAACGTACCGAACTTGTATTTTTCTAAGGCGGGTACAAAAATAGCTTTTTCTATTGGTGCGTCCCAACCGCACATATATCCTTGGTTGTAAATTTCTTTTTTTGTCGCTACGTCATTAATTATTGCGTTTACAAAAACGGAAGGTATGAAATTTACCGAGGCTGCGCTGGATATGTAACTCACTGATAGCGTCAGATAAAGCGCTGCGTCGGCATCCGTGTTTAAACCCGTAATGTCTAGGCGTGTTGCCTTGCCGTTACTCACAAGTTTTGCCTTTTGACCGCTGAAATCTGCGACTCTAAGGTTTACTCTTTTGAGCGCCACGACCATACTGTTATGCAACGTAGGCGCGAACTCCGCTTTTTCGCTGTGAATTTTGTCGGAATAAGTTGCACTATTGTCGCGATTAATTGATTGCTGCACTACTGGGCCAGCAATCGGAATAAGGGTGGCCGAACCACCAATGTTGGCAACGCGTGCGGCAGGTGGCTCGGTTACTTCTAGAACGGATACGGACTTTATTTTGGCTCGCGTAGACGCATCCATAGCAACGAAATTGGTGCTTACTGAACAACCCGTTGCAAGCAAGGCGGTTAACGTTACAGCCAATAATTTTTTCATTTCATTCTTTCCTAAGTAGAGTGTTGGTAACTATTTCTTCCGCATCGGCGGCACGTCAGTGCAAACGCCTTCCCATATCTCCGCCGCCATCCCCACACTCTCACCCAATGTCGGATGCGGGTGAATGGTCTTGCCGATGTCTACTGCGTCTGCGCCCATTTCTACGGCTAAACACACTTCGCCAATCAAATCGCCCGCGTGCGTTCCGACGATACCGCCGCCGATGATACGGTGGGTAACGTCGTCGAAGATGAGTTTGGTGAAGCCTTCGTCGCGACCGTTCGCGATGGCGCGACCGCTAGCGGCCCACGGGAATTTACCTACCGAGTATTTGATGCCTTTTTCTTTGGCTTCGATCTCGGTCATGCCTGCCCACGCGACTTCGGGATCGGTGTAGGCGACGCTTGGGATTTGCCGCGCGTCGAAGTACGCTTTTTCGCCATGCGCGGCTTCGGCAGCCACGTGGCCTTCGTGCACGGCTTTGTGCGCGAGCATCGGGTTGCCGACGATGTCGCCAATGGCGAAGATGTGCGGCACGTTGGTGCGCATCTGTTTATCGACGTTGATGAAGCCACGATCCGTGACCGCTACGCCCGCTGCTTCGGCGTTGATTTTCTTACCGTTTGGCGAGCGACCGACGGCGACGAGCACTAAGTCGTAGCGTTGTGCGTCTTTCGGTGCTTTCTCGCCTTCGAAGGTGACGTAAATGCCGTCTTTCTTCGCTTCACCACCGACCGTTTTCGTCTTCAACATCATGTTGTCGAAACGTGGCGCATTGTGCTTTTCCCACACTTTGACGAGGTCGCGATCTGCGCCGGCCATGACGTGGTCGAGCATTTCAACGACGTCGATGCGTGCGCCCAGCGATGAATAGACGGTTGCCATTTCAAGGCCAATGATGCCGCCGCCGATCACGAGCATGCGCTCGGGTTTGACGTCGAGCAGCAGCGCTCCGGTGGAGTCCACGACGCGCGGGTCTTCCGGCATGAACGGCAGCTTCACGGCCTGCGAACCCGCCGCGATGATGCACTTCTGGAACTTGACGACTTTTTTCTCACCGGTCATGTCCCATGACGTGCCGCTGGTCATTTCGACTTCGACGTGATTGGCGTCGAGGAATTTGCCGACGCCGCGCACGACTTCAACCTTGCGCGCCTTGGCCATGCCTGCGAGGCCACCGGTGAGCTTTTTGATGACGCTTTCCTTGAACTCGCGCAACTTGCCGATTTCAATCGTCGGCTCACCGTAGCTGATGCCGTGTTTGCCGAGCGCTTTGACTTCTTCCATCACGGCGGCGGTGTGCAGCAACGCTTTGGACGGAATGCAGCCCACGTTAAGGCACACGCCGCCGAGTGTGGCGTAGCGCTCGATCAGTACCGTCTTCATACCTAGATCAGCAGCACGGAACGCCGCGCTGTAACCGCCAGGACCAGCACCCAGTACGAGCATTTCGCAGGTGACGTCGACGCGACCCGTATAGCTCCCTCCCCCCGGGGGGGAGGGTTGGGGAGAGGGTGTTGGGACGACCACAGCGGGTGGCAATGCGGAGGTCGGTGCCACTCCCGACACCCTCTCCCCTAGCCCCTCCCCCCCGGGGGGAGGGGAACTTGCAGCCGCCGCCGCTTCGATCACAGCCACGACGGTGCCCATGCTCACTTTGTCGCCCAACTTCACGCGGATCTCCATCACCACGCCTGCCGTATCAGCAGGCACTTCCATCGTGGCTTTGTCGGATTCGAGGGTGACTAGCGATTGTTCAAGGGCTACCGTGTCGCCCACTTTCACCAAAATTTCTATGACGGGAATGTTTGCGTAGTCGCCAATGTCCGGCACTTTGAGTTCGATTTGGCTCATAGCGCGATCCTGCGGAAGTCGGCGAGCAATGCGCCCAGATACGCATTGAATCGCGCGGCTGACGCACCATCAATCACACGATGATCGTACGACAGCGACAGCGGCAACATGAGCTTTGGCACGAACTCTTTACCATTCCACTTCGGCTTGATTTCACCTCGTGACAGACCAAGGATTGCCACCTCCGGCGCGTTAATGATCGGCGAAAACGCCGTGCCACCAATGCCGCCGAGCGAGCTGATCGAGAAGCAGCCGCCCTGCATGTCGGCAGGGCCGAGCTTGCCTTCACGCGCCTTGAGCGACAACTCGGTCATTTCTTTGGCGATCTGCATGATGCCTTTTTGATCGGCATTTTTAATGACCGGAACGACGAGACCGTTCGGTGTGTCGGCCGCGAAGCCGATGTTGAAATATTTTTTGTAGACGAGGTTGTCTCCGTCAAGCGAGGCGTTGAAGTCTGGAAACCTCTTTAGCCCGGCGACGCAGGCCTTAATGACAAATGCGAGCATCGTCATCTTGGTGCCGCTCTTCTCGTTTTCCTTGTTCAGCTGAACGCGGAAAGCTTCGAGCTCGGTGATGTCGCATTCGTCATGGTTGGTGACATGCGGAATCATCACCCAGTTGCGATGCAGGTTCGCGCCGGAGATTTTCTTGATGCGAGACAGCGGTTTAGCCTCGATGGCACCGAACTTCGCGAAGTCCACCTTCGGCCACGGCAGCAAACCAAGCGCTGCGCCGTCGCCACCACCGGCAGCAGGTGCTGCGGCAGGCGGTGCGGTCATCACGCCTTTGACGAACGATTGGACGTCTTCGAGCATCACGCGGCTTTTCGGGCCGCTAGGTTTCACACGACCCAGATCAACACCAAGTTCGCGTGCGAATTTTCGTATCGACGGTGAAGCGTGGGCCTTGCTGAAGCTGGCTTCGTTGATCGCGCCAGTCGCGGGTTTGCCCCCCTCTCCCTTGACCGGAGAGGGTTGGGGTGAGGCTGCTGGCGGAGTTGGCGTTGGCGCTGCTTTTGCAGAAGCCCCCTCACCCCCGCCCTCTCCCGCAGGGGGAGAGGGGGTCGAACTTGCGGCGCTCGTGGCAGCCGCCGATTCAACAATGACCACAACCGTGCCTTCGGAAACCTTGTCCCCAAGATTAACTTTGATCGCTTTGACGACGCCTGCAACCGACGACGGAACTTCCATCGTCGCCTTGTCAGATTCGAGCGTGACGAGTGACTGCTCAACTTTGACGGTATCGCCGACCTTGACGAGAATTTCGATGACGGGAATGTCTTTGTAATCGCCGATGTCCGGCACTTTCACATCAACACTGGCTCCCTCTCCCTTGAGGGGAGAGGGTTGGGGAGAGGGTGACGGTAGCGATGCAGAGACGATGGCTTTGTTGCCACCAGCCCCCTCTCCCCCGCCCTCTCCCACGAGGGGAGAGGGTGCAGAACCAGCCACCTCAATCACCGCCACCACTGTGCCCATGCTGCACTTGTCGCCGAGCTTTACACGCAACTCGGTGATTACACCCGCCACATCGGCGGGCACTTCCATCGTTGCCTTGTCGGATTCGAGGGTGACGATGGATTGTTCAAGGGCTACGGTGTCGCCTACTTTCACCAAAATTTCGATGACTGGAATGTCGGTGAAGTCGCCGATATCTGGGACTTTGAGTTCTTGAGTTGCCATGATATTTCCCGCCCCTTACACAGTCGTTGGATTGGGTTTGTTTGGATCGATGCCGTACTTCTTGATGGCATCGGCGAGCACCTTGCGCTCGATCACACCGTCGTCGGCCAGCGCGGTGAGCGCCGCGAGCGTGACGTAAAAGCGGTTCACTTCAAAGAAGCGACGCAAATTCTCGCGACTGTCCGAGCGGCCGAAGCCGTCGGTGCCGAGCACCTTGAACGTTTTCTTAATGTACGGGCGAACGCTGTCGGCGTAGATGCGCATGTAGTCTGTTGCCGCGATGACCGGGCCAATCTTCGAATTAACGCAGGCGGCAACGTGCGGCACCCGTGGTTCATCCATCGGATGCAGCAGGTTCCAGCGTTCGCAATCGATGCCGTCACGACGGAGTTCGTTGAAGCTGGGGGCGCTCCAGATGTCGGACTCAACGCCCCAGTCCTCACGCAGCAAATCCGCAGCAGCAATGACTTCGCGGAAGATGGTGCCTGAGCCCGTTAGCTGAACTCGCATGCCTTTCTTCTTTTCCTTGCCGCCTTCTTTGAACAAATACATCCCTTTGATGATGTTCGCCTCAGCCCCCACGGGCATATCGGGATGCGTGTAGTTTTCGTTCATCACGGTCAAGTAGTAGTACTCGTCCTTCTGATCCGTCAGCATCCCTTTGACAGCGTACTGCGTGATCACGGCGACTTCGTACTGAAAGGTCGGGTCATACGTGCGCACATTCGGGATCGCGCTGAACCACACATGCGAGTGGCCGTCTTCATGTTGCAGCCCTTCACCGTTCAACGTGGTGCGACCGGCTGTGCCGCCAACGAGCAAGCCGCGAGCGCGCATGTCCCCCGCCGCCCAGCACAAATCGCCAATACGCTGCACGCCGAACATCGAATAGAAAATGTAGACCGGCAGCATCGGTACATTGCTGTTGCTGTAGCTCGTGGCGGCTGCGATCCAGTCGGCCATGCCGCCCGCTTCATTGATGCCCTCCTGCAGAATCTGGCCGTCTTTCGCCTCTTTGTAGAACATCAGTTGATCGGCATCGACC
>JAYVPF010000292.1:0-3814 GCA_043757535.1 Burkholderiales bacterium | reverse complement strand
GCCGCAGGATTAGCGCCGCGGCAGCTTCCAGTCGCTCTTCTTCGAGTTCCTCATCAAGCTCTGGGTCGTCCTTGTATTGCGCCGCCGTAAGACGGGCGCTCAGGGCTTTCTCCCACACGGGTGGAAGCGGCGCAATCGCTGCCCAGCGCGCCGTCACATCGTCGGGCACTGCGGCAGTCTCGACCTCGACACAAATGGCGCGCTTGGCATCCAGCGCGTCGCAGATGCTATGCCAGCCGCGTTTAGCGCTGCCCGCGATGAATTGTTGCGCCGCGTCCCGGGCAGCACGGAATTTTGCGTCCAGCTTGGCGGCTTCCGCGCGTGGCGCCTCACCACATTTTCGCCACGCGGAATCAACATCCGAAACGGTTCGCTTGATTTCTGCCGGCGGCGTCTGCGCATTCAACGCGGCAAGCTTAGCGATCAGTTCCTCACGCGCCGTTTGATTGCCTTTGAATTCAGCATCGCGAGTAGCGTGCGCCGCATCGCGTTGTGTGAAGACGGCATCGGTGGCGGCTTTGAACTCTGTCCACAAGGCATTCTCTATCTGACGCATCAACGGAAGCGATTTGGCATGCGCCTGCCATTCGGTTTGCAATTCGCGCACTTTGGTGATGACTTCGCGGTTCCTGGTATCGGCCGCCAGTGCCTTAGCGCGTGCAATCAGTTTCTCGCGCTCTAGTTGCGCCACTCGCCGCGCATCCGTCAACGGCGTCTCCAGACGCGCCAGGCTGGCTTTCATTCGCCCGGCAAGTGCCGCCTGCGCTTTGTGCGGGACCGTGTGCTCCACGGGGCCACATTTGCGCCATTCGGTTTGAAAATTTTCTATCGCTTTGGCGAGCAAGCGTAAGTCGGTTGCCGGCGCCGGCACAGGGACTTCGGTCGGTTCGCCCGGCGTGCCCACATTTGCGAGGGGTACTGCGTCCAACGCATCGAGCAGAGCATTACGCGCAGCAAGGTTTTCCTGCCTTACGGCTTTCAGTTTCGTCAGGTGCGCGGCCACTGGCAGATACGCTGTCTTAAGCGCAGCTTCAAAGCGTTGCCACAACGGCCTGCTGGTGGCAGCAGCCAGTTTGTCCAGCTCCTTCCAACGATTACGCAGGCTTTCTATGGCATCGGCATGTTGCTTGATGGCTACTTTCTCGGCTGTGCTGGCTTTGGCCAATGCTTCAGCTTCAATGACGAGATCGTCGCGCACCCGTCCACCGCCCCAGTGTTGCCAACCCTTGAGCCGCGCAGTTTCAGCTTGCAACGTTTCAAGGCGAGTCTGTAGTGGCTTGGTCAGGACGGCGCCTTTCGCACTATTGCAAGCTTCGTCTATGGCGGTGAGGATTTTTGTCGCTTCGGCGAGATGTCCGCCAACAAGTGCGCCTTCAGCGCGCTCAACGAGCCCACCGACGACCGCTTCCAGGGCCGCATTGCGCGCCTGCTTTGCCGTATTGCTTTCCTCTTTGGCGTGTTGCCGTGCCTCGACACTGCGCGCCTGTCTGGCGTCGGATTTTTCTGATTGCCATTGGGTAAATCGCGCATCGAGGATGGATGCAATTTGCGTATCTGCAACTGGCGGCAGCGCGCGCCAGCGGGCGGATGGCGAAAGCGGCTTTGGCGGCGCGACGGATTCGGTCGCCTGCGCTTGTTCCGCCGATTCAGTCGGTGGCGGCGATGCGGCGTTTTCGCTCGACGATGAGGCAGCCGCGCTCAGGTTTTCTGCTGCTGCGGGCGCAGCCGGTTGCTGTAGCTCTTCGAGCAATGCGAGCCGACTGTCGACCACGTCAGCCAGTTGCAGCGCTTGCTGCAACTCTGCCAATTTAGCCTCGACTTGTGGCGCACTCGTACTCGACGGAACCGTCGGCACGCTCACGATGACGGCATCGACGATGGCTCGTGTATAGGCGAATTGCGAGCGTTCCTGCGTGCCCTTGGCGATGTCACCGCAAAGCGCCAGCAGCAGTGCGCGTGCCGGCTCGGCTTCCGCTAGCCAACGCTTGGCTTGAAGCTGCTGTTCACCACGCTCGCGGGTCAGCGCAGAGAGTTTTGTCCACAGCGCCTGATAGCTGGCGATTTGTTTGTCATCCAGTAGGCTCGCATCCAGCGCGCCCCAGGCGCGATCAAGTTCGACGAGTCGATTGGCCGGGATTGAGGCATCGTGCATTAGCACGGAAGCCGTTTCGATCAATTTCGCCGCCGTCACTGCTGCCAGACGCCGATTGACCAGCGATTCATGGCGTTGTTTGGCAATGCGATGTACGCGTCTGTCGTGATCACGGAATTCTCGTTCCGCACGTTTTAGTGCGTCCTCGCTGACCAGCGCCTCGACTGCAGCGTGCTTGATATCGATAAGCGGCGATTCTTTCGCGATGGCGAGCAACGCGGCGTCGTCGCCCATTGCGGCTTGCAATTTACCTTCCCACGCAACCTTGTCGGCTAATTGAGCGGCAACTTGCGCCGCCGACGGCACGGCCGCTTGTTTCGGTGCAGGTGTGGATGGGGTTGGTGGTTCGTTCTTCTTGAAAATCTTGCTGAGCATGGATTTGGCTGAAACGGGCAAAGTGGGAACGCGCATTGTGACATTTATCGGGCGCAGGTTCTCGCAAAGGCATTGCTTTCAATTCGTGCGAATCTTGGCCTTGCGCCAGGTCAAGGGAAAAGTCCTTTTCCAGCTTGCCGTTTCGAGCACAAATGTCCGGCGAGGCGCACCAATGCTTGCGCTTAAGCTTCCGAGCCGCCGGTGTATTCCAGGAATTTTTCAGGTGCTACGCGAATAGCAGCGCCCGTCGGGCACGCGCGCACGCAAGCTGGACCGCCGGACTGGTCCTTGCACATGTCGCACTTCACGGCCTTCTTGAGCAACGTTTTGTCCTTGCTCTTCTTGTGCACGCCCGGTTCCTCACCAAGGCCAAACATGAGCCACGATATGAGTGATGGCTTGCTCTTCTTTGGTTCCAGCGGTGCCAACTGAATCACGCCGTATGGGCAATTGCGTTCGCAGTTCCCGCAGCCAATGCAGGTGCTGGAGATGAACACTTCACCGTTAGTGGAGCGTTTGATTGCGTCGGGTGGGCAATCCTTCATGCAGTGCGGATGTTCGCAGTGGCGGCAGGATGTGGGCACGTGAATCTGCGCAAATGTCGGGCCCGCCTCACGGTTCAGCCGCGAGGTGCCGTCGTGGGTTTCGGCGCAGGCCTTTTCGCAATTGTTGCATCTGACGCAAAGTGCTTCGTCTATCA
Source organism: Burkholderiales bacterium (assembly GCA_043757535.1). GTDB lineage: Bacteria > Pseudomonadota > Gammaproteobacteria > Burkholderiales > Casimicrobiaceae > Casimicrobium. The sequence continues at coordinate 587 of JAYVPF010000292.1, read as the reverse complement.
GCAATACATCAGTGGCTTCGCCGAGGCCTTGCGCCATCAGGAACGAAATGAGGCTACCGGATTCGGATTTCGATTCCATCGCCTGATTCGACTTGATGCGCTCCATCGATTGGGCACTCATGCGCGCCTGAATGGTGGAGTGCGACGACATGACTTCGGTGAATCGCGTCGCTTCGAGCATGATGATTTCGGTCGGTACTGCTGCCCGCACTGTGGCGTTTCTTGGGGCGTCCGACAGCAGCGCCATCTCGCCAACATAGTTACCGGCGGCAACGTAGGAGAGCACGATTTCTTTACCGGCGATCTGGCGGGAAACGGTAACTGAGCCCCGCCGAATCAAGTACAGACCATCAGCTTTGTCGCCATCCTTGAACAGAACGTCATTGGCGGCGTAGCGCTTGAGCGTCGCACTCTCGACGAGGTAGTCGACATCGCGCTCAGGCAACCCCTGCGATAGGAACTGCCGCACAGCGCGCTTCATCTGCACTGCATCCAGCGTCTTGCGTACCGACTCGACCGAGGCAAGCAATTTCAACATGCTGCGGCGAGGCGTTTCCAGCAGCAAGGTTTTCATGCCTGCGCGCGTT
>JAYVPF010000291.1:0-14382 GCA_043757535.1 Burkholderiales bacterium | reverse complement strand
GGTGACGCCAATTCACCATGCATGCAGTTTTTACGCGAAATGTAGCCGCTAACCCACTGATTCGCAATAACTATTCGCGGGGAAACCTCAGGGTCAGGTTCCAATACTGTTCGTTTAACGGTTTTTCTGTCGTCGCTTTTGTGGTTTTATTTCCATGGGCTGCAGCATCGTTGGCGTGAAGTCGGCGGGGATATTTCTCGGTCGTTTTCTGTCGAAGCTTGGGTAGGGTGAATTGTGTCGCTTCACCATGCGCGGGTTGATCCGCCCACGAATGCTCACGCAAAAGCACGCAGCAGCACGCGCCAAGGTTTGTTTGAAGTGTCGCGCTCGCAGTCTAGGCCGCGCTGGGGGGAAATGCCCCGGAGAGGGGCTGTGTGAGTCGAATCAGGCGCAGATTGCCGGTGAAGGAGAGACTTCGCCTTCGTACCCGCGCACTGCTCGCCGCGTGGTGCATCAACCAACACACCAAGTAGTGCGCCAACACCCAGCCGTAGAACTCCTGACGCACCCCCGCTGCGGTCTTGCTGCGAAAAGAGCGACGGCTGGCAATGAGGTGGGTTTTAAGCTCATCAAACACCGCCTCGATTTCCCAGCGCTCGTGATACACAGCGGCCAGCGTGAGCGCGGGGGCGACAACCGGGAAACCTCAGTCCCTGACCCCTTTGACCTCACGCTAGCTCAAACGATCAAGACAACCGAACCGCAGCGTGAAATTTCAACTGTGAAATAGCTTACAGCTTTCGCCTATGATCACCTGTGAACGGGTGCTTTAGGTTATTTTTAGTAGAAATCGAGTTTTACAAAAAACGCCGTCTAGCCCAGAGCAAGTGGTCGATGTAGCGAAAAGCTGCTGACTTGACTGAATCGATGGCACAGCATGCCTCGCTCAGGTTTTAGTCTGGCTAGTCATGCGGGAATCGAGCGCAACTGCGGGTTCGCTACGCGGACGCGACAACCGACGCGAGAAGCGGCCTTCGCGGTCGGGCACGCTAACAATCGATGCGCATTAAAAAACGAGGTACCTCGCTGGGGCAACAACACGAGTTACAAAACCGCCGCCCGGCGCGGAAGCGACGACGGAGTAGCCGCTGAACTCTACCCTGACTCCTGTGGCTCCCGTTCTCGGGCGAATCGGCGAGTTCGGCCCGGTAGTCCTGCAAGCATAAATTGGCGGCAGCTTTGCCGACTGACCGACAAAATTGGGAAGGCTGTTCAGAGAATTGGGAAGGCTGCTGTACTCAAAATCGGATCGGCTCGCCAAGAGTTCGTTGGTTCGATCATCATAAAACCGGACAACGCCACCGCAGGTCATTCCCGTACCCAGCGCTTCATTGCAGGCAGACGTATCGTTGGCGCAGACTGCCCGTGTCCATACGACATCGCCGCTACTCAGCCCACAAATCCCGCTCAAGAAGCAGTTAAGTGGGTTGCCCAAATTTTGGGGCAACGCTGAACTCGCGTCGATGCTCACACCATATCCCTCGATGCGATCATCCACGTAGCCTTGGCCATCAATGTAGGACTGCTTGCTTAAGTAGTATGGCTGTAACTGGCCTCTCGACGCACCGCGAATAAATCGATGCTCGGCCTTGCCCGCCCCCAGTCTTTCCACAGTCGATTCAGGGCAATCATGCTGACGTCGAAAATTTCGCTGGTAAACAGTCCGCCTGACTGACCCTCATACGTGTAGCCGTAGTTGGGCACCACCACATTCACGTCAGCTTGATCGGTCGTGTAGAAATGTTCGGAGCGGGGTGCCGCACCGAATGTTCTGCGAAGCCCTTTCACCATGCCAACGTCCGGCACCGTGGTCGCCGCCCCTTGCGGCCCCGGCACGAGCGCAAACACGGCCCCACCTACCCAGCCGCGACTCAACAACAGATCGCGGGTGGCCGGATCGGTGGTGTAGTAGGAGTTTCGATACTCATTGACGAGTAGCTCGGGATAAGTGACTCTCGCTGCGTTACCCCGCAACTCATACAGCGGCACCAGCGGCGCGTTGTAGAAAACCTCCGACGATGCGGCGAACGAGGTGATCGTGCCAAGAACGACCCAGATCGCGCGTGCTAAGGTTTGACCGAAGAAAATTTTCATGCGTGCTCCCGAAAAAATGGGTCACCAACAGCCGTTACGAATTTCGTACTTCCCGCATGGTTAGTCTATCGCAGGACTCGCTCACCTTGTGACGCTGTCAGCAGCAGTGCCGTACCATGCGTCAACACAAAACTATTCATTCACAATAAATCGCAGAAACACCCATCGGGCTAGATAGTCTGAGTCTTCCCAACGAGGCAACAAGCGGACGGCAATCGCACTGTCGGGAAGCGTCCAAGCCGGAAGAAAACGAATCTGACGGATATCGGCACACGGTTTGCTTACTATTGCACCAAGATCGCGCTTTTGCGAAACCCAACGCCTACTGACCAATCCAGCCCATGCACGCCATTAAGCCGCCTCCGTTGTCACATTTCGATGAAATGCTCGCCTGGTCGGAGGCAAGCCCGAAGCACCTGCAAACGCAGTTTCAGGTGCAGCTTCAGCACTTTGGCGGTCAGTCCCAGTCTCAGTCGCAAACCTTAGGCGCTCGCCGACATTACGTTCCTTACGGCAACTGGCTCGCAGATACGCCCTCAGCCTCGCTCACGCAGCGCCGCGCGCAGGCCGATCTGCTGTTCCGCCGCATCGGCATTACCTTCACCGTGTATGGCGAAGCAGGCGGCACCGAGCGACTGATTCCGTCGGACGTCATTCCGCGCATCATCACGGCCGAGGATTGGGCCTATCTGGAGCGCGGGCTGACGCAGCGCGTGACGGCGATCAACAAATTTCTCGCCGACATTTATCACGATCAGGCAATACTCAAAGCCGGGCTGATTCCGCGTGAACAGATCGAAGGCAACACGCAATTTCAGACCAAGATGGTCGGCGTGAAAGTGCCGCACGACACTTACGCGTCGATCACGGGTGTGGACATTGTGAGGAATAACGACGGCAAGTTCTACGTGCTGGAAGACAACCTGCGCGTGCCATCGGGCGTGTCGTACATGCTTATGAACCGCAAGATGATGATGCGGTTGTTCCCCGAACTTTTTTTGCGGCAAACTGTGCGTCCGGTGGAGCATTATCCGGCGTTGCTGCTGCAGACGTTGCGTGAATCCACCGACATCGACAATCCAAATGTGGTGCTGTTAACGCCCGGTCGTTTCAACAGCGCGTATTTTGAGCACACTTTCCTCGCGCAGCAAATGGGCATTGAGCTGGTTGAAGGGCAGGACTTGTTCGTCAAGGACGATCACGTTTATATGCGCACCACGAGCGGCTCACAGCGCGTCGATGTGATGTATCGCCGGCTTGATGACACCTTCCTCGATCCACTCGCGTTTAACCCCGATTCGGCGCTTGGCGTTCCCGGGCTGTTTCAGGCGTATGCCAAGGGCAATATCGTGATTTGCAACGCCATTGGCACGGGTGTGGCGGACGACAAATCGATCTATCCGTACGTACCCGACATGATCAAGTTCTATCTCGATGAAGCGCCGATTTTGAATAACGTGCAGACGTATCAGTGCAGGAAGCCCGCCGATCTTTCGTACGTGCTGGCGAACATGAAGGATCTGGTCGTCAAGGAAGTGCACGGTGCCGGCGGTTACGGCATGTTGGTGGGTCCTGCCGCCACGGCGAAAGAGGTTGAAGATTTCGCAGTAATCGTGAAAGCGAACCCGAGCAATTACATCGCGCAGCCGACGCTGTCGCTGTCGAGCTGCCCGACGTTTGTTGAGTCCGGCATCGCGCCGCGTCACATTGATTTACGGCCCTTTGTGTTGACCGGTCGCGAGGTGCGCATGGTGCCCGGCGGGCTCACGCGCGTGGCGTTGCGCGAGGGCTCGCTCGTAGTGAATTCGTCACAGGGCGGTGGCACCAAAGATACGTGGGTGTTGGGCGAAGATGAAGCTCCTCCGGCCAAAGCAACGGAGGGCAAGTAGTCATGCTGAGCCGCGTTGCCTCTCACCTCTACTGGATGAGCCGCTACCTGGAGCGCTCGGAAAACATGGCGCGCATTCTGGATGTCACGCAGTCGCTCGCCATGCTGGATCGCTCGGCCGATTCTGGCGGCGCGATGACGCCGATTGTCATCACCGAAGCGCAAACCGAATTCGCAGAAACAAAACTCACCGCCACTTACGCCAACGTGATCGCGTTTCTGGCGTGGGACATGAAGCATCCGTCGTCGATCCGCAACTGCATTGAAGCCACCCGTGAAAACGCGCGTGCTGTGCGCGGTTCGATCACCAGCGAGATGTGGGAAAACATCAACGACACCTGGATCGCGTTTCAGGAAAAATCGAAGAACATCGACCCGATGATGACAGGCAATGAATTTTTTGAATGGGTGAAGGAGCGCTCGCATCTCTTCCGTGGCGTCACCTTCGCCACCGCGCGCCGTGACCAGCCCTATCATTTCACGCGATTAGGCACCTTCATCGAACGCGCGGACAACACGGCGCGTATTCTGAACGTGAAATATGCGGAGGAAGCGCCTGATTCTTTCGACGAAAAAGAGGTCGACAAAGAGACCGATTACTACCGCCTGTCAGCCGTGTTGCGTTCGGTTTCCGCGCTTGAGGCGTATCGGGACACCTACCGCGATGTGATCGACGCAAGACGCGTCGCCGAGATCATGATCTTCGACGCCATGCTGCCGCGCTCGCTGCGCTACTGCATGGACGAAGCCACAAAGTGCCTCGACGACCTGCCGAACGACAGCGGTCGCATCCCGCGTCGCATCGCCTCTGAGATCAACGCCAAGCTGCGCTACGGCACCGTTGACGAAGTCTTCGACTACGGACTGAAACGTTATTTAGCGGACTTTTTGGTGGATATGGAGCGGTTGGGTACGGCAGTGAATGCGGCTTATATGGAGCTGCACTAAGCGAAGACGCCTACGTGGTGTATAAAATATCAGTACACAGTGTGAGGCGCACTTATGGCTCTTGACTTTTTCCACGCAGCGGACGCAGCGTTGACAAGTAAAAGAAATCAACTATCGACGATTGATCTTTTTTGCGGCGCGGGAGGCATTGCAGAGGGATTTCGGCTGGAAGATTTTCGTTGTCTGTACGGCAACGATTTGATGGCCGAGGCAATGAAAACATTCGCGCACAATCACCCGGATGCTATTGCAGATTGCCGCCCGATTGAGGACGTGGACGCGGCGGTGGTGCGCGAGCGATTGCAACTTGCTCCTGGAGACTTGGATGTGCTCGTGGGTGGCCCACCGTGTCAGGGGTTTTCGATCAACGCACCAGATCGCTTTCTGGCGGACCCGCGCAACAAACTGTTTCAACACTACGCACGATTTGTTCGCGAATTCCAGCCTAAAACATTTGTGTTTGAAAACGTTCCTGGAATGCTCTCGATGGCCGACGGGAAGGTCTTTCAACAGATTCTCGCGGTGTTTGCTGATCTCGGCTATGCAGTTAGTGTGAAAATTTTGTTTGCTGCACACTACGGTGCGCCGCAAGAGCGCTGGCGCCTCATTCTGTTGGGATCAACGCGCGCGGCGATTGCGCACCCCATTCCTACACACTTCGCTAGAGGCCGCGCCAATTTCAGAGGCGGCGCGACGCTAACGTTTCAGCTTGACGAATCGCAGCGTGCGATGCTTCAACCTGCGATCAACGTGGGCGATGCCATCAGCGACCTGCCGTCGCTCACTATGGGCGGAGGGGCAGAACAAATACCCTATGGTCAGCTGGCGAAAAGTTCATTCGCGCGGTCGATTCGCAATCCGGATGGTGTGACGTTTAATCATTACGCAGCCAAACTGGCAGCGCAGAACGTCGAGCGCATGAAGCATGTACCGCCTGGCGGTTCGTGGCGGGATATTCCGCACGATCTGCTACCGGCAGGTATGCAAAAGGCGCGAAAATCAGACCACACCAAGCGTTATGGACGACTACATCCAGAAAAGCTGGCGGGCACGGTTTTGACCAAATGCGATCCGCACTGGGGCACCGTTTTCCTTCCGACGCAGGATCGCGCGCTGACGGTTCGCGAGGCCGCGCGCTTTCAAACCTTCCCCGACCGCTACAGATTTCTAGGATCGCGTGTTTCGCAGTATGAGCAAGTCGGAAATGCTGTTCCGGTTGTGATGGCTGCCGCCGTTGCACGCGCGATTCGTGCGCATCTTTCGTTGTGCGCGGAGCCTTTAGCGACTGATTCGCTGGTTGCCTGTGGCTAGCAAGATCGCCGAGCTTTTTGGGTACTCGCCGACAGACCAATCGGAGGTGGCCCGCAACTCACGAGCCAATTGCCTCTGCCCATTTGCAGACGATGGCAGCAACGCTTGCACAAAGGAAATCGGCGACCGCAGCAATCGCATCAAATCGGGCGTATGTTCGATCAGCGATAGCACGGGGCAGCCCGTGGTGATTTGCCCGATTCGTATGTACGCCAACAACTATCAACTGTTGAATAACGTCGCCGCTCTTGCGTTCAAGAGCAGCGCAATCGAACTAATCAACGGTAGTCAAGTTGCCGCACATAGAGTCAAACGCGGCAAATCTACGGTCGCGGTGTTTGGCAAAGGCTGGGGCGGAGAATTGCGTCTGCCGGGCTCAGGCTTGTCTGACGAGAACGGGAGACGCATTGCCAGCGTGTTTGTTGACTGGATACTCGCTCGGCTAGACAAAAACAAAAATCTGGTGGAATTCGCAGCACTCGAAGTTCAAACGATGGATACCATCGGCAGCTATCGTGAAGAGCGCGACGCGCATTTGCAAGGCCGTACTTTCACTGGCAAAAGTGCCAGCCCGAACTGGGCCAATGTCAACAAACGCATCCTGCCACAGCTCATCTACAAAGGGCATTTGCTGGAGCGGGAAGCGCTTTGCCGATCAGGTTTGTTCTTCGCTTGTCCAGAACCTGTTTACAGGCGCATATTATCCGTATTGGGCGATGACCTTGCGTCCTACCCCATTCAAAGCAGCACACTTACTTTTTGTTCTTACAAGTTGGGTTCACCGTCGACTGGCTCAGTGAGGCCGCTTGTGTCTTCGAGCACGGCAACGACGACCATTCAGCAGGTACAGATCGCGTTCAGTTCGCCAAAGGGACTACCTGACGCTGGTGCGTATGAAAAAGCGATTCGTGCGGCGCTCAACCGTTAGTTTTGACATGAAATTGTCTGCAAGCGTTGACTAACGGGCTGGCATAGACTTCGATTTCGTTTCTAACAATCTCAATTCAGCGTGTATTCGCCGCGCCGACAATTTCGCCATGACTTACTGTGTCGCCATGTCCCTGCACGAGGGTATGCTTTTCGCCTCGGATTCCCGTACCAACGCGGGCGTTGACAACGTCTCCACGTTTTCCAAAATGACGACGTTCGAGCTGCCGGACGGCCCACATCAGCGCTGCATCGTCGCGGTGAACGCAGGCAATCTGGCGACCACGCAAGGTGTCGTGAGCCACCTTCGGCGCAAAGCTCTGGTCGACGAAACGCATATCCTGAACGCGCCCTCGATGTTTGATGTGGCAGAGTTGTTTGGTCAGGCCATCAAAGGTGCGATTTCGCATGCTGAGGAAAACCAGCTCACGCAATCGTCGGTCGATTTCAGCTGCACGTTTCTGGTCGGTGGACAAATCCGCAATGAAGCACCGCGCCTCTTCCTGATTTATCCGCAGGGCAATTTCATCGAGGCGACGAGCGATACGCCGTACTTTCAGATTGGCGAGAGCAAATACGGCAAGCCCATTATTGATCGCGTTGTGCGCCCCGAAACACCGATGGCGGAGGCATTGAAATCGGCGATGGTGTCGTTTGATTCGACCATGAAATCAAACCTCTCCGTGGGCCTGCCGATCGACGTTCTCATTCTGAAACGCGATCATTTAAAACCGTCGCTGCGCTATCGCGTGACCGAAGATGATGCCTATTTTCAAATTATTCGCAAGGCGTGGGGACAAGGTTTGCGGCAAGTGTTTCAGGGCTTGCCGCAACCCGACTGGTTTCACAATTGACCACTAAGAGAAGCGAATTGAGCGCCAAGCGTGGCGAATTGAGCGCCAAGCGTGGCGAACCCCGCTACATTATTCTTCTGGCGCTGCTGCTCGGAAGTCAGCCCGTCGCCACCGACCTCGATTTACCTGCACTGCCCGCCATCGCCGCTGAATTAGGCAACCCTGCACTGACACTCACCGGGCTGATGCTGGCCTTCGGTTTCGCACAATTGATCCTCGGCCCGATGTCGGAACGCTATGGTCGCAGGCCTGTCCTGCTCGCCGGGTGCGCGGGCTATGCACTCGCCTCGTTCGCAGGTGCATGGGCGAGCACACTCTCCTCACTCGTCGTCTGCCGATGCCTGCAAGGGGCCGCGATGGCCGCGCTCGTGGTCTGCGCGCGCCTCCGTGCGTGACCTTTACTCGCCGTTGGAAGGCACGCGTGTGCTCTCGCGCGGTCTCACTGGACTGGGCATCGTTGCGCTCGCCGCACCCCTCATCGGCGCGATGACGGTCGCGTATTTTCATGGCACACGACCTTTATCGCGCTTGGCGTGTACGGACTCATTGCGCTCGTGTGGGTCTGGTTCAACTTCACCGAGTCCCGACCCAACGCGCTACCCGCAGACGCCAACGCCATCACCAAAAGCGCGACGCTTGTCGTGCTCAAAGGCCCGCGCTTTCGTGCATGGACTACGATACTCATCGCCACGTTCTGCACGCTGTTTGGCTTCCTGCTGTCGTCAGGATTCATCTATATCAAGGTGTTCGCCTTTTCTCCGCTCGACTGCGGGCTCACGCTCGCGGCGAACAGCGTCGCCTACATCGCGGGCACCTCCTGGTGTCGTCGCCTGCTGTCGCAGATGGGGCCGGATCGCGCCGTACGCTTGAGTGCGACGTTTGCTGTGGCCGGTGCGCTTTTCATGACCGGTATTGCCTTCGCGCTCAATGGCCCGCAAGCTTGGGCGATGATCGTCGGGCAATGCCTGATCGCGATTTCGCATGGCGTGAATCAGCCGTGCGGCCAAGCGGGCTCGGTGGGTGACTTCCCGGAGCACGCGCGGCGTGCCGCCGCGCTCTCGGGATTCGCCATGATGTTCGTCGCGTTCATTTGGGGTCAGCTCCTGGCCCCGACTCTCGGCACCAGCGCCTGGCCGCTCATCGTGTCAAACGTCATCGGCAGCGCGTGCATCGCGCTCGTCGCGTGGCTGTTTGCGCCCCGTGCGTGCGCTGGCGTCTCAGGTGGAATTAGTCGGTGAATCCAAACAGCATCCGTGCCCGCGCCAAACGCAGTAGCCGGTGTTAGAAAACCAGATCGACGGGGCAGCGCCGAACAGCCAGGCGCACCCGAACCTGCCAGCAACAAACCAGCCTCAGCGATCAGCGAAATTGTTTTTCACTACGTTGTAGTTAAAATTATGGAATGAGTTTGCTTCAATTCGAATGGGATGACCGGAACGCTGCGGCCAATCTTAAGAAGCATGGCGTTTCTTTTGAAGAAGCACGATCAGTCTTTCTCGATGATCGTGCTCGTTTAATTGCCGATCCCGATCATTCAGACGACGAAAAGCGATTTGTTCTTCTCGGCCTGAGCACTTCACTTCGGCTGCTACTTGTCTGCCATTGCTACCGGGGTGAAGGCAATATCATTCGCATTGTTTCTGCCCGCAAGGCGTCAACGCGCGAATCAAAAGCTGATCCATAAAGGTGTCGCATGCGCAAAGAATATGACTTCTCGAAATCACGCAAGAATCCCTACGTCTCGCAACTCAAGAAGCAGATAACCATTCGTCTGGACGAAGAGTCGATCACGTACTTCAAGACGATCTCTGAGGGCGTTGGTATTCCGTATCAAAGCCTGATCAATCTTTATCTGCGAGATTGCGCGGCTTCGCAACGGAAACTGAATCTCAACTGGCAGTAGCTGTACGGCGCACAGACGGAACAGGTAGTTCTCGCAAAACAATTCGCGGTTGAGTGATGCTCTTGACGCCTAGGTAACCGATTCGCTGTATCGCTTGTCGATTGACCCAAGGTCACCTATTGCCTATCCGCGAGACGCTCTTGATGACGTTGCTTCATTTATCAGTCCGATGTGCCAAGCAATCGAAAATATGCCCGATTTGAAATTATTTTTCCATTTCAGTCTTGAAGACTTGGCAGACGAAAAATTCCTGTGCGCTGATCTCGCTCCGTTTGATGTCGTCTCATTTTCCGGCTTTCCGGAAGAACATGACAAATTGGCGGAGCGGCCACTCATTCGGAGTGGACGAATTGCTTCTGACCCCAAGTTCAATTTTTCAATCGATGGAAAGGCTGCCGGGGGCTGCATAGCGTACGAAGGGTTCTCGCACGGAGGCGCATCGGGAAGCCCTGTATTTGCTCCTGCAAAGGGACTTCACGGTATGGCTGGCTCTAGAAATGGCAAGCTTGTCGGCATCAATGTCGGGCATGTAAATGGAGATTTGGGACAACACTCGGGAATTTCATATTTTTACCGCTCCACCGTTATCTTGGAGATTTTTCACGCGAATGGGGTGACCAGCGCCCCCCGACGCCCTAACCTACTAATTTACACGGTGAAATGGAGAGGGGCCTAAAGCCAACTTACGCAAACGTATACCCCTCATCCCTAAGCGGAAAATTGCGAATCGGCTTACCCGTAACCGCAAACACAGCGTTCAAAACCGCTCGCCCGATGACGCAAATCGTTGGTTCGCCAACTCCACCCCAAAAGTCAAACGCAGACACCGGCACGGTTTGTACCTTTGGCATTTCGTCGAGTCTCAATACGCTGTAGCTGTCGAAATTCAGCTCTTTCATGCAGCCGTTTTCTATGGCGACTTCGCCATAGAACATGGCGCTGAGGGAGCAGGCGACCGAGCAAGAAGCTAACCCGATTGCTCCCGCATCTCCGCCTCATAGCGCGCCTTGTTCTCAGCATTCGGCGGATACAGTCCGGGCAGCGGCACGCCGAGATCGACTTGCCGCATGATCCAGGCCTCAAAGCGCTCCTGCTCTGGCGCGAGTGCAAGTACGTCGTCAAGCAAATCGGCAGGAATCAGCACCGCGCCGTCGTCGTCCACCACGATCACGTCGCCGGGAAACACAGCTACGCCGCCGCACGCGACGGGCTGCTGCCACGCCACGAAGGTGAGCCCAGCAACCGAAGGTGGCGAGGCAACCCCGTTGCACCACACGGGCAACCCGGTGCCGAGCACCCCCGCAGCGTCGCGCACCACGCCGTCGGTGACAAGCGCCGCAACACCACGCTTGGCCATTCGCGCGCACAAGATGTCGCCGAAGATTCCGGCATCGGTCACACCCATCGCATCGACTACGGCGATGCAGCCCGCTGGCATGTCTTCGACCGCAGCTCGCGTGGAGATCGGCGAGCCCCATGACGAGGGTGTCGCCAGGTCTTCACGCGCAGGAACGAAGCGCAACGTGAATGCGCGCCCGACTAATCGCGGTTGCTCGGTACGCAACGGTTTAGTGCCGCGTAGCCATACGTTACGCAGCCCTTTTTTGAGCAGGATTGTGGTGAGCGTCGCGGTGGTGACTTGCGACAGGATCGCAACGACCTTGGGGTCGAGTTGCATGTTGATGGATTGGGTCATGAGCGTTCGGGGATTGAAGTTACGCGAACGTAAACCCCTGATTCTTAAGTGGCAGACTACGTACCGGCTTCCCCGTCGCAGCAAAAATCGCGTTCAACACCGCAGGCGCGACCACGCAAATTGTCGGCTCGCCCACACCGCCCCAGAAGTCAAACGTTGGCACCAGCACCGTTTCCACCTTCGGCATTTCAGCGATGCGGATCGGGCGATAGGTGTCGAAATTCAGCTCTTTCATGCGACCGTTTTCCACGGTCATCTCGCCGTGGAATGTCGCGCTCAAACCATACGCAACGGAGCCCTCAACCTGCGCTGCAATTTGATCCGGATTCACGACATGACCGCAGTTCAGCGCGAGCACCATGCGATGTACTTGCACTTCGCCCTTCGGGCTCACCGAAACTTCAGCGGTCGCTGCGGAATAACTCGCATAACCCATGAATTGCGCGATGCCGCGGTACACGCCCGGTGGTAGCGGTTTGCCCCAATCACCCTTCTCCGCAGCCGCATTGAGCACGGCCAGATGCTTGGGATGATTCGACATCAACGCACGACGAAATGCGAGCGAATCCTTACCCGCAGCACGCGCGCATTCCTCCATGAAACACTCAGAATACACGCCATTCTGATTGGTGTTCACACCACGCCAAGGCCCCACCGGTACATGGGTATTGCGCATTGCGTATTCGATGAGCAGATTGGGCACGGTGTAGCCCCACTGCGCATCGTTGGCTTGCGCCCACAGACCCTGCACCTGCCGCTCGTCCTTGCCCGCTTTGATCGCAAGTGGATTGACCCAGGCGTTGATCGACTGGCCGGAGATCCGCATTTGCAAACCGACGAGTTCGCCTTTTTCGTCCAGCCCCGCGCTCATCTTCGCCTGTGAAATCGGGCGATAGAAGTCATGCGCCTGATCCTCTTCGCGACTCCACAAAAGCTTGATGTGAGTGCCAGGATAAAGCTTCGCAATCGCCGTGGCCTGCTGGACATAATCCTGCTGCCCGCCGCGACGACCAAAGCCGCCACCGAGATCCATTTTGTAGACCTCGCATTTGTCGAGCGGCAGGCCGGACGACTCGGACAGCGACGTGTGAGAGGCCTCGCCGTTTTGCGTCGGCACCCACGCCTCGGCGCGCTCCGGTGTGTAGCGCACGGTGCAACCCATCGGCTCCATGCAGGCATGCGCGAGGAAAGGCGTGCTGTACGTTGCCTCGATTTTTTTCGCCGCGCCTCTGATGGCTTTCATCGCATCACCTTCGACGCGGCCGGCGTATTGACCGCCGGTCTCTTCAAGTCCGGCCTTCAGGCTGGCCGCGATGGTCGCGCTAGAGGCTTTGGCGTATTCGCCCTCGTCCCACACGATGGGCAGCTTTTCCAGTGCAGTCTTGGCGCGCCACCAAGTGTCTGCGAGCACCGCCACCGTGCCTTCGTTCACGCGCACTGTGCCCTTCACTCCGCGCATGCCTGCGATCTTTGCACCATCAAAGCTAACGAGCTTGCCGCCATGCACCGGGCAGGCTTTGATCGCGGCGCAGAGCATGCCGTCGAAACGCAAATCGGCGGCGTAAATCAACGATCCGTCCAGCTTGGATTTGGTGTCGAGGCGGCGCATCGCCTTGCCCGCGACCTTCCAGTCGCGCGGATTTTTGAGCGTGATACTTTTCGGATCGGGTGGCGCGAGTTTTGAAGCCGCCATCGCGACTTTGCCGTAGCTCGTCGTGCGACCGGTCGCAGTATGCGTGATCACACCTTTCGACACGGCGAGTTCGGCGGCTGGAACTTTCCACGCCTCCGCAGCTGCCTGCACGAGCATGACGCGCGCCGCAGCCGCACCGCGACGCACATAATCTTCGGAGATACGAATGCCACGACTACCACCGGTGGACATCTCGCCCCACGCGCGTTTACGCGCGAAGCTTTGCCCCGGCGACGGATATTCGGTGCTGACTTTGGCCCAGTCGCATTCCAGCTCTTCGGTCACGAGCTGCGCGAGGCCGGTGCGCGTGCCCTGGCCCATCTCGGAACGCGCGATGCGAATGATGCAGCTATCGTCGGGCTTGATGACGACCCACGCGGTGACTTCAGCGTCACCCGCAGCGACGGTTGCCACATTCGGCGCGGCCTGAGCGCTAGCACTGGACGACCACGAAGCGGAAAGACCGAGCGCAAGGCCACCCGAGGCTATTGACGCTGAGCCGACGATGAATTGGCGGCGGGATGTGTTCACCAGATTTTCAAAAGAATTTGTTGTCATGATTCGCTCCTTACACCGGGGTCGACGGAGCCATTTGCACGACTGGCGCGTTGACATGTTGCTCCGTCTGCGGCCAGTCTCCGGCTGAAGCCACGCGCAGCTTTGCCGCCAGATGAATCGCCGCGCGAACGCGTTGATAAGTGCCGCAACGACAGATGTTGGTCATCGCCTCATCGATGTCTTTATCCGTCGGCATTGGCTTCTCTTTCAGCAACGCCGCCGCCGCCATGATCTGCCCCGACTGACAGTAACCGCATTGCGGCACGTCAAGCTCTAGCCACGCCTTTTGCACTGGGTGCGACACGTCGACCGACAGCCCTTCAATCGTGGTGATCTTTGCCTTCTGCATCGCGGAGGCGGGGATAGAACAGGAGCGCACTGGCACGCCGTCCATGTACACCGTACACGCACCGCATTGCGCGATGCCGCAGCCGTATTTGGTACCGGTTAATCCCATGATTTCGCGCAACACCCACAACAGCGGCATGTCGTCTTCGACGTCCACGGAAT
>JAYVPF010000290.1:0-14389 GCA_043757535.1 Burkholderiales bacterium | reverse complement strand
GATCCGATCTCGCATTTTTTGCTGAAAACGTCGGACTATCCGTCGATGGGCGAGCAGATTGCGCGGCTCAAATTGCCGACGTTGTTTGCGATGGAAGGTGGCTACGCGGTCGCCGAGATTGGTGACAACGTGGTGGGCGTCTTGCAGGGTTTTGCTGGGCGTTGACCGGACATCGACTCAGTTCCGTTTCGGCATCGGGATCGCTGGACTGCCCAATAAGCCCTTGGTCGCGATCATCAAGCCGAGCTGAATTAGGAAATCGAGCAGTGAGAATTTGCTGTCGTCGGCTTTGGTCGCACTGATCACTTCGCACTGCGCACCGGTGGCGAACAGCAGCGCGTTTTCGGCACCTTCGGCGCGGGTGGTCAGCACCGCTTCGTCGTTGCGCACATATTCGTGGCAATATTTTGTGGTGATCGTGATCTTGCTGCCTTCGACGGCGTACTGGTCGGTTGCTTTGCGGGTCACACGAATCGTGGCTTCCTGACTGATGCTCTGCGACTGCGCGAAGAGCGACAGCGGCGGTGTTGCCAGTGCGACGATGAGGGTGGCGGCGACGATTCGTTTGCAGAGATTCATAGAGCGAACGCTATCACGGTGGGTAAAGCGATGCGAGCGATAAATTGTTCGGCACCGGGGATCAGCTTTTTGCTGTAGCCATTAAGCTACAGGGGCTAAGTCGCCAAAAGCTAATAAGTCGACTTTATGACAATATGATTCTTAGACGTCAATCAGACGTGGTTTCAGCAAAAAGCTGAAAATGAAATTCGCATCGCACGGCTGGGCAATCAGGCAATCACGCCGCCCCCGAGACAAACATTGTCGCGGTACAGCACGGCATATTGCCCCGGCGTCGGCGCCCATTGGCCTTCGTGAAAGTTGAGCGTCGCGTTGGTATGCGTGCCGTCGGCGGGCAAATATTCGCAGGCCGCATCGGGTTGACGGTATCGCGTTTTGCCGCCGTAGCCGTTGCCTGTAGCCGGATCGGCGCCGGAAATCCAGTGCGTGTTCACCAGCGGCACCTCAGTCCGCCGCAGCGCCGGATGCTCGCGCCCCTGCACGACGACCAGCAAATTTTTCGCCATGTCCTTGCCCGCGACGTACCAGGGCTCGCCTGATCCCGATTGCGATCCGCCGATGTGCAGGCCACCGCGCTGACCGAGCGTGTAGTACGCTAGGCCCTGATGTTGACCCACCTGCTCGCCTTCGGGCGTGATCATGTCGCCGGGCGTTTTCGGTAAATAGCGTTCAAGAAATTCGCGAAACGGCCGCTCGCCGATGAAACAGATTCCGGTTGAATCTTTCTTCGCAAAATTCGGTATGCCTTCGCGCTCGGCAATGGCGCGCACTTCGCGCTTCGGAATATTCGCCAGCGGGAATATCGCTTTCGAGAGCTGAGCCTGCGTCAGTCGGTGCAAAAAATACGACTGGTCTTTGGTGTCGTCATCGCCCTTCAAAAGCTCGAAACGACCGTCGGTTTCACGGACGCCCGCGTAGTGGCCCGTTGCGATCTTGTCCGCCCCGAGCCGCATCGCGTGATCAAGGAACGCTGCGAACTTGATTTCTGTATTGCACAGCACGTCAGGGTTCGGCGTACGCCCCGCCTGATATTCGGCCAGAAAGTACGAAAACACGCGATCTTTGTATTCGTTCGCAAAATTGACGACTTCGATGTCGATCCCGATGTGATCCGCTACGCTCACGGCATCGACTAGGTCGTCACGCGTTGAGCAGTATTCGCCGTTGTCGTCGTCTTCCCAGTTCTTCATGAAAATGCCGAGCACATCATGGCCTTGCGCTTTCAGGAGCGATGCAGAGACGGCCGAGTCGACGCCGCCGGAGAGACCGACAATCACTTTCATGAACCGAATTTTCGCCGAATAGCCAATATGTTGCGGCGCACCGCAAAACAAAAAGGCACCCGAAGGCGCCTTTCCGAATTCTGAGCGTCTTTTACCTAAGTAAAGAGCGCCGTCGAATTAAGCAGCTTTAGCTACTTTTGCTTTTTTTGCTTTTTTTGCTTTTTTTGCTTTTTTCATGGCTTTGGCTGGCATTGCTTTTTTCTCAGCAGCCATTGGAGCGGCAGCAGGAGCAGCAGCTTTAGCGGGTGCAGCAGCAGGAGCTGCTGGGGCAGCAGGAGCAGCCGGTGCTTGGGCGAAAGAAACAGCGGCGAAAGCCGAAGCGATAAGGGCGGTTAACAGTTTGCTCATTTTCAGATCCTCTAGAGAGTGGGTAATTTTTTTGCTTGACTCGGTGTTTCACAAGCCTGAGCAGATAACGAACGCCCTTTTTGGTCGGTTGACACAAAAGTAACAAAAACGCAAACCGGAGCTCCCCTGCTTGCGCTTTCGTCATTGACGATCTAATTTTCGTAGCTCAACCGTCGATTATACGGGGTCATTAAATAAAAGTAAGGGAAAACGCTAGGCCATGCAACTTTTTCACGTTCTGCTGGTCGTGACTGTCTCATTCAGGTATGTGCGCAGCAGATGCACGGTCACCCGGCGTTTCAGGGCAAGCGCGAGCCGATCCACGCCCGCCAGCGTCTGACACAACGACGCGATGTCTCGGTGGTGATGACTTAGCAGGAAAGTGAGCACTTCATCACCGACGTTAAATCCGCGTCCAGTCGCATACGCCGACAGCGCTGTGGGCAGCTCATCCTGCGGCAGCGGCAGCAGTTCGAAGGCGAGCCCACTACCCATCCGAGTGCGGATATCGTCGCGCAGCGGCCAGCGCCCCGGCGGCGTTTGCCCCGTCGCAACGGTCACGCCTCCCGCTTGCGCCACATGATTAAACGCGGTGAACAACCACGCATGTTGTTCGGCATTGAGCTGATCGGCGTCGTCCACGCAGAGAATGCGTGAGCTCACGAAGGGATCGGCTGGAAATGCTGACGCTGCGCTTAGCAGCAACGATGAGGGCGTCGATTCTGTCGCCAGCGAGGCTAACAAGTGCGATTTACCTACGGAGGACCCGCCCCAGAGCGCCACCGCGCGCGCACCGGATTCACCGCTGCCCGATGCCAACGCCAGCAATCGCGCGACGGCCTCGCCGTTATCACCCACGACAAAGTTGTCGAATCGCGGCGCTTCGGGCAGAAAAAAATCAAACGGAATCTGTGGCGTGATCGCCATAACGGTCGCGAGTTAGACGGCTAGGCGGCGGGTGGAACAACGGGCGTGCGATCGGCGTCAGCGAGGCTGCGCTGAAAGACTCGCAGCGCCACCAGTAGCGCCGCGCTCGCGGGCAACGCCAGCAACACACCCACAAATCCAAACAACTGCCCAAATGCCATTAAGGCAAAAATCACGGCGAGCGGGTGCAGCCCGATTCGATCGCCCACCAGATACGGTGTCAGTGCAAAGCCTTCGAGAATTTGCCCAACGCCGAATACGACCGCCACGCCGATGATTGGCCCGGCTGTCGAAAATTGGGTCAGCGCAGCCAGCATGCCGAGCAATAAGCCCATGCCAAAGCCGATGTAGGGAATGAACACCAGCAAGCCGGTCACCAAACCCACCGGCAACCAGAACTGCAAACCCGCCAGCTTGAGCGCGATGCAGTAATAGGTCGCCAGCGCCAGCATCACCAACCCCTGCCCTCGCAAAAACTCGGAGAGCACGGCGTCGATTTCGCGCGCCACATTGCGCACCATCGGTCGCGCTGCACGCGGCACCAGACGGTCGACACCGTCAATCAGGCTGGGCCAGTCGCGCAACAGGTAAAACATTACTACCGGCAGCAGCATCGCGTTGATAACGACGCCGAGCAACATCTGCCCGCCGAGCTTAAGCGACCCGGCAAGCTGCGCCGACAAGTCACCCACAGCGCCCGCGTTGTCCTGCAGCAACGATTTCAACTGCCCTAGATCAAACGAAATTGTCGTCCCAAGCCTGATATTCACCCACGGCAACCACTCGGTTTGAACGCGTGTAATGAGTTCCGGCATTTTCGTGGCAATCTGCGAAATTTCGTTCGAAACCAGTGGCACCACCACCAGCACGAGCCCCGCAATCAGAGCCCCCATGGTGAGTACGATCAACACCGCACCCGCCGCACGCGGCACCCGCCGCGCCGCCAGCCACGCAACCACGGGCGCTGCAATGTAGGAAAGGATCGCACCCGCGATGAATGGCGTCAGTACCGGGGCCAGCGCACCGATCAAATAGCCCAGCGCAATCACCATGCCCGCGATGAGTAAGGCACGCAGGGTTGGCGTCAACTCAATCCACCAGCGCGGGCCAGTTGCCGTAACCGGAACCGAAGGCGGCGCAATGGGCGCTGCATTTGCCTCGTCCGCAGCGGCTTGCGGCGGCGTCAACAGAGCAACCGCCACCGGCGGGCTAAAATTTTCCTTTGACATTTTTGGGTCTGCGGCCATAGTGGGCGGCATTAAAACACGATCACGCCATGACTGCTTCCTCCGACGCCTCCGCGCACTCGCCTAAAAGTCCCGACGCGCTGACCTACGAACAGGCGGGCGTCAACTACGATCAGGTGGATCCGATCAAGTTGCTCGCGCAGCAAAGCGCCCGCGCGACCGCTACACAATTGATGCAGCATGGCTTAACCGAAGTCGCAGCCTCGCGGGGCGAGTCGGCCTACGTGCTCGACATCGGGCCGTTTTATCTGGCCTCCATCGTCGAATGTCTTGGCACCAAGATTCTGGTCGCGGATGCGGTGTACAGCGAAACTGGAAAAAGTTTTTATGCCGCCGTCGCGCAGGACACGATTGCGATGGCGGTGAACGATCTGATCACCGTCGGTGCGACGCCGCTGATCGTGCAGGCTTATTGGGCGGCGGGCGGCAGCGACTGGTTCGCAGACAAACAGCGTGCGGCCGATTTGATCGCGGGTTGGAAGGTCGCCTGCGAAATCTCTGGCGTTTCGTGGGGTGGTGGCGAAACCCCGGCGCTCGCAGGTGTGGTTGAAAGCGGAACGATTGATCTGGGCGCGTCGTGCGTCGGTCTCGTCAACCCAAAATCGCGGTTATCGCTTGGTGACAATCTCGCGCCCGGCGACGCGATTGTGTTGCTGGCGTCCAGCGGTATTCACGCAAATGGGGTGTCGCTTGCACGAAAACTGACCAAGCGCTTGGCCAACGGCTACCAGACCGACATTGGCAACGGAGAACCGTTCGGCGAAGCGCTGCTCGCGCCCACCACGCTGTACGCACCCATCACCGAAGCGCTCGCAAAAGCAGGCGTCGCCGTGCACTACTGCGTCAACGTCACCGGTCACGGTTGGCGCAAATTGTTGCGTCACACGAGTGAATTCAGCTATCGAATTCACACCATTCCGCCCGTGCCACCCGTGCTTTCGTTCATGCAACGCGAAGCGAAGCTGGACAACGCCGAGGCCTACGGCACGCTCAATATGGGCGCGGGATTCGCGTTTTTCGTTGCTGCAGATCAGGCGGAAAAGACGGTTGCGATTGCCAAACTTTGCGGCATCGAGGCGTGGGTCGCCGGAACCGTCGAAGCTGGGCCGAAGCAGCTGGTGATTGAGCCGATTGGCGTAACTTACGGGTCTGAGGATTTGAAACTTCGATGATTGTCAGCGGCGCTCGGGCGTGACGATGTGTCACGCGTATTGGATGAGCGCGATGCGCCTACCGCTGCAGCATAGGCAGCGTGCGCACCGGGCCAACATCGACAGTACCTTCTTTGTCGACGACCATGCGACGTGCGGCGCTTTCGACGAATCGTGCGATTTCGCTCGCGAGTTGTTGTGGTGAGAGGCTTTTTTCTACGTCGAGCACGGCTGCTTCAGAATTGATGATCTTTCGAAAGTCGTAGCGCGCTTCTTGACGAATCACTGCCAGAGTTTTGGCATCCAGCACAGTTACTTGCATGTAGAAAAAAGGTGCGACGTAGGTGCCAGAGCGCAGCTTCTTGAAATCACCAGACGTTACATCACGCACTTCATCTTCGAGTGCTCCGACTTCCACTGCATCGTCCAAATTCGATGGAATGGGCTGCACAAAAAGCCCAATCCCGCTCAGGCGTGCGCCCATTCCCTTATGTTCTTCCATCAGCCACTTCGGCGTCACCACAAATATCTGATCCCAATTTGATCGCTCGGGCAGTGGCGTCAGGTAGTCCATCACGCGCTTCATGGTGTAGCGCTCGCGCTCTTGCGGCAGCACCGCCCGATCTTCCGGTGTCGGCATGAGGGTAAGTCGCGTCAACTCAGCGTCAGGGTATTGCCCGGTCAGCGCGCGATCCATCCCACGTAGCACCACCAAGTTCATGCCATTGTCCGGCATCGTCACCCATTGACGGACGAACGGGTCGATGCGCGACGCAACGGCCCGCTTTCGACGAACGTACTGAAACTGATCGCCTACGGCGGCGAGAATCGCGATGGATTTGGGCGATGCGGCTGCGGACGCAATCGTCCCGGCAACTGGGCTTTGGGCGTGCGCGGTGGCAACGATTTGTGAAAAGGACGCGCACGCAACGAGCGCGAGCCAGTGGGCTAAACGAATTGGAAGACGCAGCATTTCTTCGCTTCGGTGATGGATGTTGATGCATGACGTTGCACGAGCAATCACTCAATGAAAATGTTGCCAGGATCAGCTCGCAGCCCATGCAAGCGGGTCTAGTTCTAAACTACTTGTCGAAAATAACTGCTGCGTCGCGTGTAGCCAACATTTGGTCGTAACGTGCGACAAGGTTCTCCGTCATTGCGAATGGCACTTGGTAAAGAGAATGAAGTCGACGATACGAACTTTCGACGTCGGACTCCGTGCATTCTCCGTACTTAGCGCATAGCGCGTCGCGGGTGATGGAGCCCCTATCGCATGGTGCGCCGCTACGGCAGGCGGCGATTTCTATGGCAATGACAGAGAGCAGGAAGGCGTCCTCGCGATATTCAAGCGGCAAGCTTGCTACGACCCAGCGCTGACTCCAGCGGGCAACGCTAGTTCTAGTTAGTTGTAGGAGTGTCGGTGCATTAGTGTCCGTAAGAACGGTTTCGAGGGCGGACTTTGCTACTTGGATGTTTGTGTCCGATACTTTGCCATCACCGTCTGCCCAAGGAAGACCTTGTATTCGCATCACTGGGCCACGCCCGATGAGTTCTTTAGCCAACGCATCTCGCAGGTGACCGTCTCGACTGTAGGGTGCGCAGCGTGCGTGGATCTGCTTTCGTGGTTCCGTTGTCGTCGGCAAAAGCTGCTTTTCGACAATTGGTAGCAACGCCGCCTTGGAGTCAATCAGCGCTACAAGACCCGCTTTGGGTACTACCCGTATGCTCAAGCACAGCTCTGAAGGTGCGAAAACTGCATACTCTTGCGTGAATAGGCTGTCTGTCCGGCGCACGTCGTTGAGAAGCTTTGAAAGGTCTTGTTCATGAGCCAGGTTGGCCAATAAAGGCGGGTCTGCATTGGTGTTGGACGTGGCAAGCGCCACACTGGTACCACTTGTTACGGAGGAGGAACCGCCACCATTCGAGACTACCAAGTCGCGCTGCTTTGCCAAGTTTTTTGCTGCATCGGTTGTTGGAGGCGCTAGGCTGTCTACGCGTGAAAGGCGGCCAGCAGTAAGCCATATCATCGCAACCGCTAAAACAACGGCAACCCCTATCAACGTTTTCCGAGAGCTTGGCGAGCTTAATTTCATATGCTACCTATGGGTGCATGAGCTATGGTGCGCAATTTACCGGAATCTCAATTTTTAGACGTTAGCGTGAAGTAACTTTCATGATTTGGGGTGTTGCTTGAAAATCATAAAAGTTAGGTAGTCCACGCGCTTTTCTCAACCAGCCGGACAACTCAAGAGAGCGCATGCCACCGGATTTTCAGCGATTTCAGAGATGTTGATGTAGCAAATCGACGCCGAGAAACCGGCAATTGTACAAATGCCCATCCCGGTTTTTCCTGTAGGTATACCGTCTCCGTTCAGAACTGGCAAGCCAGCTGGCGTGAGCATACGAGCTGCCCATTCTCCGCAACTCTCGTCAGCTTTCTTACAGGCGGCGATGACTTTCTTGATCAACTTTATCGCCTTATCCGTAGTTGACGACGAGGCGGATCCAGCGGCTGACTGCCACGGATCGGTTCCACCGCCGTCACCGCCTAGTCCCCAGCCACCGCCGAATCCAGTGCCAACGCAGCCCGCACCGCAACCTCCACTGATCACGACTGGCTCGAGAATGCACGGACCTTGCGAGGGATCGCACGACCCATCCGCCTCGGCTACCGAAGGTAGGCCGACGGCGACGATGGAAAATGCGACTGTGCCGAGCGCTGTTCGAATGAGTTTCAGGTTCATGTCAGTGTTCTCCCGATGTTGTTGGTGACGTTGTCAAAAATTGCGCGTGCCGAAAGCGGCACGTACGCTTCACTTAAAGCAGAAAATTACGTGGTGATTTGTTTGCGTTCTGCTTCACCGTGATGGGGTGCTCGCGGCATTTGCCGCGTCTTTGGTTGTAGTGTTTCGCTTATAGTTAGCAAGTGCGGCGAGTCTTGCGGAGCTAACTTTCGCCGCCAACAAATCTTGCGAGCCTCCAATTCCTTTCCGCTGCATCCACTCGGCTTTGGCTAGCGCATGCGGATGCCCTAACGCCGCTGCCTGCTCGTACAAAGCTCGGGCTTTGGGCAAATTTGCGGTTTCGGTACGCCCGAATTCATGCAGCTCGCCGAGCAATGTCATTGCCGATGGTTCGCCGTTATCCGCAGCAATGCGACACCACTGGCGTGCTGAAAGATAGTTGAGTGGAATGCCGTTGACGCCATAGGTGTGACCCGCGCACAGGCTATGCGTTGAGGTTTGGTTGGTACGATCTGCCGCCAGGTCTGCTCGTACCTTTTGGCGATATTGCGCAAAACTTTGCTCACGGTTGAGCGTCGTCGCGATTGCCTCAGCGAGCGGTTCTTCCAAAATCGAAATGGACGTTCCGACTTTGATCGTGTCGAAAAGCCTCAGGACATCGTCTGACTTCATCCGAATGCAACCACCGCTTGCGCGCTGGCCGAGTAACTTTTCGTGAGGCGAGCCATGCAGGTAAATCAGCCGGTCATAGGTCGTTTGATTGGTGGACTCAAGGCCGCGTAGTCGGAACAGGCGTGTGATCACGGGCGGCTCACCGCCTGGGTTGAGTTCACTGATGACACCCGTTGGCTCACGACCTTTGAAGATCATGCCGACCGGTTGGCCATGCCCGATATTTTCGGAAATGACATGCAGTCCGCGCGGGGTTCCCTCGGTATTGAAGGCTTCACTGACGCCGTTCAACGCTGTTGAGATTACGTATTCCGCGACGATGGTGCGTCCATCAATCAGCGCCATGCGTTGATCGGGAATTGAGAGGACGAGACGGAAACGTTCCTCGTCGGGCGTCCTCACCATGTATGCCAACGTCGTGGCTGCTGTGCTTGCAGCGCGTTTTTCCAATTCCTGCGTTGACAATGGCGTCAGCGTTGAGCAGGCGCTGATCCATGATGCGATTCCAGCCATCGCAAATAACGACGCCATTCGGCATGCCGTTGCGCTTGGCCTGCTACGACCGTTTTGGCTTGCCTGACTTGAGTTTTCACATCGCATGCCAAAAGCACAACCGCAAAATGTATTAAATAAAACGTGGCTTGATTAAATTCTTTATTTCATCCTCATCGGATGCAAGCTGGCCCACTACCAGCGGTTCGGCGAGGTCGTCCCAAAGGCAGCAAGACGTTCGATGCGCCCACCGCTATCGCCTTTGGCTGCGCCCTTCGTGCAGCGCGGATTGGCCAGGGGATTGCTCAGGAGCAGCTTGCACTGATTGCTGGGCTGGAACGCAGTTTTGTCGGCAAGATTGAGCGCGGTGAAAATCAACCGAGCTTTGGCATTTTGTTGCGGCTTGCCCGTGCGCTCGAATGCAGTGGCGCGGAATTAGTCGCGCAAGCGGAGACATTTCTGTCTGTCAAATAGCTCGGCGGTAACGAGCTGACTCCAGCATCGCGGGTGCGTCGGGTAGTTTGTATTACCGTGGTAATATCAAGTAAACCTGGTCGGAATTTGATATGGACTCATCCGCTGCAACCGCCGCCCCTGCGGGCGTTCTCGAAACCCGCATCACCTCGCAAGGGCAGGTCTCGGTCCCAGCAGCCATTCGGCGAAAACTTGGCGTTGTACCCGGAAGTACGCTGCAATGGACTCTGCGTGGTGACGAAGTCATTGTCAAAAAGCGCGGGCTATACACCTTTGATGACATACACAAAGCGCTATTTCCGGATGGCCCGCCAAAGCGTCGATCATTGAAAGAATTGAAGCGGGGTATCGAAACCTACATGCGTGAGAAGCATGGTCGCGGCTGAAACCAACGTCCTCGTGCGGCTGATCGTGCAGGACGATTCGGTCCAATTGAACAAAGCGAAACAGTTTGTGCAGACGGGAGTCTGGGCGTCCCATCTGGTGCTGGCCGAGGCCATTTGGGTGTTGCGATCAGCCTATGGCGCTGACAAGGCGGAGCAGGTGCGCGCTATAGAAATGCTGCTGGGAACTGCAATGGTCACGCTGGAAGACGCGCCCGTAGTCGAGGCCGCGCTTGCCCAGTTTGTTCATCACGCAAAGCTTAGTTTCACCGATTGTCTGGTGCTGGAAATTGCTCGCAAGGCGAGCCACACACCGCTCGGTACGTTTGATAAAGCGCTGGGCAAATTACCCGGTACCAAAACGCTATGAGTATGCCTCGCCCGCGCATCGCAGTCCTGCTGTCCGGTCGCGGATCCAATCTGGCAGCGCTCCTGCGTAACGATTGCGGCGGCGACATCGTCGTTGTCGGCAGCAACAAGACCGAAGCGAAAGGCCTCGACATCGCGCGCGATGCAGGGATCAAAACCTTCGCGATCAGCCACCAAGATTTCGCCACACGCGAAGCGTTCGATCAGGCGCTCATCGATGCATTGAACGAACACAGCGTTGATCTGGTCGTATTAGCGGGGTGGATGCGAATCCTCACGCCTGTTTTTACCAACGCTTTTATGGGTCGATTGATCAATATTCATCCCTCTCTGCTGCCCAGTTTTCCCGGCGTCGACACGCATGAGCGAGCGCTCGCCGAGGGTGTGAAATTTCACGGCTGCACGGTGCATTTTGTGACGCCGGTGCTGGACTCTGGCCCGATCATCGCGCAGGCAGCGGTGCAGGTTGACGACGACGACACCCCTGAAACTTTGGCGGCCAAGGTGTTGCTGCAGGAGCATCAAATTTTCCCCTATTCGGTGCGGCTGTTTTGCGAAGGTCGATTGCAGGTCGAAGGCCATCGCGTCAGAACGCTGCCAAAGATTGCAAAACCGGTCACCGGCGTGGCGCAGGTAATCGTTTAACACAGGTCATGTCCGACCTCGCCGTTCAGGCTCCCGCCAATCCGCACTTAGCCCACGGCTCGACCGAATCGGCTGATTCGTCGGGCGATTCGCGCTTTTCGCTGGCGCGCGGGCTGGCGAAACGGCGTGGATTGCTGGCTACGCCGCCGCGAAAATTAGCCGCCGCGCTGATCGCATCCCTGCTGCTTCATCTGCTCTTCGGTGTGTTTGCTAACGTCGAACCGCCCGAAGACAAGATGCTTCCGATCACCGCGCGGTTCATGCAATTGCCACCGCCGCCGCTGCCGGTCGCTGTGGCGAAACCCGCACCCAAAAAGCCCAAGCCGAAGGCGCTCAAGCCGCGGCCCGCTACGACGATCGAGGCACCGGTCGCCGTCGCGGCGGCGGAACCCGTTGTCGCGGCAGCGCCCATCGTGGAACCCGCTCCGGTCGTTGCGGAGGCGAAGCCAGAAGCCGTTCCCGAGCCGGAACCGCCGCCGCTACCGGCCGTTGTCGAGCCCGCACCGGCGCCGCCGCCGGCGCGTATGCCGCCGAAAAAGATCGAGCTGGCGTTCACCGCATTTCTGGGTGAACAGAAGTTCGAGGTCGGCCCGGTGAATTTGAAGTTCACGCACGACAACGGTCGCTACAACCTCAAGGTGACGGGGCGCGGTCGCGGTCTCGCTGCGCTGCTCTACCCCGGCACGTTCACCGGCGAATCGGAAGGTCAAATCACCGCCGACGGCCTGCGCCCGGACAAATTCGTCGAGGAACGCGGCAATCCCGACAAGAAGCGCGAAGTCAATTTCGATCATGAAAAAGGCCTGCTGCGCATTCCGGACAAAGACCCAATTCCGTTCGTCGGCGCGCCGCATGACGCCTTGACCTGGATCGTGCAGTTCTACTTCTCGATTCCCAAGGGCGAGCAAGTTAGCTTCAGCGTCGGCACATCACGGCGCATGGACGTCTATACGCTCAATCGCATCGGTGAAGAAAAAATGGACTCGCCGGCGGGCGAAGTCACGGCCCAGCTCTGGAAGGGCGGTCGGAAGCCCGACGAAGCGGGCAAGCCCAACGGCAGTGCGCAGTTCTGGCTGGTGCCCGTGTGGCATTACATACCGTTCAAGATCAAGGTGGTGAACGCGCAAGGGCGCAGTCTTTCGCTTGAATTGACGGCGGTGAATGTCGAATAGCTTTTCGCTGAAACGACTACTGAATGAGGGCGGAAGCGCCAAAGACGAATAGTCGATATGTGGCGAATACTGGCCTCAGACCCAATGCAGCGGCGCTTCTACGAAAAAGCTGCTAAGGCTCCGATTACAATCGTGCCATGTACCTACGACCCTCCGCGCTCAATGCGCTCGCCTTCGCCATCCAGTCCGCGTCGACGTTTGAATACCCCGCCGACCGCACGCTGTCCTATGTTTTGCGCGAGCAGCGCGTCGGTTCGCTTGACCGCCAACTCGTCGCCGAGGGCTACTACGCGTGGCTTCGGCATCGCCTCTCGGTCGAAGCGATTGCCGGCAAGGACGCATCACATGTGGCCATCGCTCTGGCCGCGCTCGCACGCCAGTTCCGTCGCCGCGTCATCGCGCCACCCGGTGAAGAAGATCGCTACGCAAAATTCCTGAAAATCGACGAAGCGCTCGGCCCACAGGCAAGGCGTGAATTGCCAGCGTGGTTGTGGGATCGTCTCGGCCTGCAATACGGCGAAGCCGAGCGCATCGCGCTCGCCGAATCGCTGTTGCAACCCGCGCCATTTGACATGCGCGTCAACACGCTCAAAGGCAAGCCCGAGGCCGTCCTCGCGCGCATGAAAAAGGAAGGCTTCTCGGAGGCCCGCGCGATGACGCTGTCGCCCTGGGGCATCCGCTGCCCCGAGCGCATCGACATCTCGCGCCATGCGTTGTTTGAAGACGGCACCGTCGAAGTGCAGGACGAGGGCAGCCAGTTGCTCGCCCGAATCGTAGGTGCCAAACGCGGCGAATTCGTCGTCGATTTTTGCGCGGGAGCCGGTGGCAAGACGCTGGCAATGGCCGCGATGATGGCCAGCACCGGGCGCATCTACGCGCTAGACGTCAACGACAAACGCCTTGACAACATGGGCCCACGTCTGGCGCGATCCGGCGTCAGCAATGTGCAGCCGATGCGTATCGACGATGAGAATGATTCCAAGCTCAACAAGTTCGCAGGCAAGGTTGATCGCGTGCTGGTGGACGCGCCGTGCTCGGGCCTCGGAACGCTGCGCCGCAACCCCGATTTGAAATGGCGGCAATCGCCCGCCAGCGTCAAAGAACTCGTCGTCAAACAGGCCAACATTCTCGCCGCCGCATCGCGTTTGGTGCGGCCCGGTGGACGGTTGGTTTATGCGACGTGCAGCTTGCTCGCTGAGGAAAACGAGAAGATTGCCGAGGGGTTCATGCAGGCGAATTCTGGGTGGACGAATGTGCTGTCTTCGCTGCGCGGGGGCGAGGATGATGAGGGAAAAATCTACTCGCGGTTGTTGCCGCACAAAGATGGGTGTGATGGGTTTTTTGCGGCGGTGTTTGAACGGACTGCCGCGTAGCACGCACTCTCCGTCATTCTCGGCGTAGCCGGGAATCCAGTTCGTAGTCTCCGCGAAGCGCACTTCAGTCCCCTCTCCCTTGAGGGGAGAGGGCTAGGGAGAGGGTGACGGTTGAATGAGCAGCTTCGTTTGCCAGCAACGCGCTCATGCCGCGCGGGGCAGTAACTTTCTTTTGCTTCGCCAAGAAAAGTAACCAAAAGAAGGCGACCCCGACATTCGCCCTGATCCGAGATTTGAAGCGAAAACGTCGCGCGGTCCGGAACTCGCTGCGCTCAAACAACGGACCGCTTCATCGACGTTTTCACTCCAAATCTCGGGGGCGAATGCACGGGGCCCCGGATGCCAACGTTTGGGGTTCGTAGGCTGCTGTAAAGTAGTTGTTGCAAACTTAACTAGTGCTTGACCGGAAAGTCCTCGTCCCCTCTACCGCGGGCTGAATTTCCGCCGCGAAGTTTTTTGTGAATGCCGTGTTTTTATTGGTTTTCACATCATTTGAAGCACATGAGAGGGTTTTGGGCGCTATCTTCATG
>JAYVPF010000289.1:0-14396 GCA_043757535.1 Burkholderiales bacterium | reverse complement strand
CCCACATGTACACGTAGTAGCCCGCCGCATAACTGTCGCCCGCGAACAGGTGACGGAAGTGCGTCAGGCGATGCATCATCGGAATCGCGGACGGCATGGCGAGGCGAGCCAGCTCCGCCTTTTCAAACGCGACCAGATCGAAGCCGTCGTAGTCGCTGAGCGCGTGCGCGGCCATATCAACCAGCGCCGAGGCGGTGTATTGCACCGTCTCAAAACCCTTGTTGAACAAGCGCGCGGCTGCAATCCGCTCGCGCAAACTTTGCGGCATCGTCTCACCGGTTTTGTAGTGGCGCGCATGCTTTTCGAGCACGATGGGCTCCAGCGCCCAATGCTCGTAGAGTTGCGAAGGCAATTCAACATAGTCCTGCAACACGTTGGTGCCCGACAAGCGTTCGTACGTTACGTTCGACAACAGCCCGTGCAGCCCGTGACCAAATTCGTGGAACAAGGTGCGCACGTCGTCGAGGCTCAACAGCGTTGGCTCACCCGCTGGCGCTTTCGCAAAATTGTTGTGATTGGCGATGATCGGAATGATGTCGGTTTCACCCGTTTCTCCGATGCGGGATTGCAGGCGATACGCGCTCATCCACGCTCCGCCACTCTTCGAAGCGCGCGCAAAATTATCCGAGAGAAAAATGCCCGACAACGCGCCTGCGGCATTGCGAACCTCGAAGGTGCGCACATCCGGGTGGTACATCGGCACACCCTTTTTCTCCTCAAAAGTAAGCCCAAAGAGCTTGCCCGCGCAATCAAACATCGCGCCAATCATCGCGTTCAATTCGAAGTACGGTTTGGTTTCGGCATCATCAAGCTGATAGCGCGTTTGCCGAACTTTTTCAGCGAAATAACGCCAGTCCCATTTCTCAACGGTGTGAGTGTTGCCGGTGGCCAGCACCATCGCCTTGATTGCATCTAGCTCTGCGTCCGCGCGACGCTTCGCGGGCACCCACACTTTGTCCAGCAAGTCCTGCACCGCCGACGGTTTGCCCGCCATGCGATCAACGAGTGCGTAGTCGGCAAACGTTGCATAGCCATGCAGCGCGGCTTGCTCCCTACGCAGCTTGAGGATTTCCACTGCGATGATACGGTTGTCGCTGGCACCCGCGTGCTCACCGCGCGATGTCCATGCCGTGAGCGCCTGTTCGCGCAGGTCGCGACGCTCCGAAAACGTGAGGAAGGGCACGATGAGCGAGCGCGACAGCGTGATCATGTGCGAGTCCTTGACACCACGCGCCTCGGCGGCCTCTTTCGCTGCGTCGCGCAGAAACGGTGGCAGACCTGCAAGATCAGCCTCGGTGCGCAATACGAGCTGATAGCTCGCTTCATCGGCCAGCACATTCTGCGAAAACTGCGTGGTCAGTTCGGCAAGTTTGGCCACCACCTTGGCATAGCGCGTCTTTGCGTCGGCAGCGAGTTTGGCACCTGCGCGCACGAAATCCAGACGTACGCGATCTAACAGGCGTTGTTGCTCTTGCGAAAGACCGAGTTCGCTCGCCTTTGCATGCACCGCATCGATCCGCGCAAACAGCGCCGCATTCATGTAAATCGCGCTGTTGTGCTCGGAGAGTTTAGGTGCCAGTTCGAGCTCAACTTTCTGCAATTCAGGCGACGTTTCCGCAGCAGTCAGATTGAAAAAAAGTTCTCGAACACGGGCGAGCAGACGACCGCTCTTGTCGAAAGCAACGAGCGTGTTGGCAAACGTTGGTGCGGCGGTCGCCACTGCCAGTGCGTCGATCTCAGAGCGGTGCTCATTGAGCGCCGCATCGAAAGCGGGTGAAAAGTGCGCGGGCGTCACTCGGTCAAACGGCGGTAAACCGTAAGCTGTATTCCATACGGCGAGCAGTGGGTTGTTATTCATATTTCTTGTTCTTTCAAAACTATTCGGTAGCAGCTACAGCACCGGCACTACGGCCCTTATGCCAAAGCACATCGGGCCGACCATTCGTGCGATTCAACACACGCGACAACACAAACGCCATATCACTCAGGCGGTTGAGATAAATTCGCGATTCCGAAGAAATTCCAGACTCTGCCTCGGCGAGACTTAGCAACGAGCGCTCAGCACGCCGTCCCACCGTGCGCACGAGATGCGCATAAGCCGATGCCCGCGAGCCGCCCGGCAAAATAAAATCTTTGAGCATCGGCAAATCAGCATTCAGCGATTCGGTCAATGCTTCGAGCCGTTCGATATGTGCATCTTTAATGGCAAAGTAGCCGGGAATTGACATCTCGCCGCCAAGATCGAACAAATCATGCTGCACGTCGGTCAAAGCCTCACGCAGCGGCTCGGGCAAAGCTTCCGTCAACAACAGGCCAACCACGCAATTGAGCTCATCGATGTCACCCATCGCAGCGACGCGAGGGTGCGTTTTCGGAACGCGCGAGCCGTCACCGAGACCGGTGGTACCAGCGTCGCCGGTTTTCGTTGTAATCTTGGATAAACGGTGGCCCATAAATTAGCTGCCAGGGCAGAGTCAGAAAAATTGATGGATCTAAGTTTAGAAGAACCTAAGGTAGCGCGCGCAACACAACCGATGGTGACCCGGCAACACCATGGCGGCGTCACCACGCTCACGCTGAATCGACCTGGGCAGTACAACGCGCTGTCCAGCGCCATGCTGGTGGCGTTGCAACAGGCGCTCGATGACACCGCGGACGATGCCGATACCCGCGTGGTCGTGCTCGCGGGTCAGGGCAAAGCGTTCTGCGCGGGCCATGATTTACGAGAAATGCAGGCGCATTCCGACATCGCGTGGCAGCGCGCCCTGTTCGATCAATGCAGCCGTGTGATGATGACGCTCTCTGAGTTGCGGCAACCGGTGATCGCCCGGGTACACGGCATGGCGACTGCTGCGGGCTGCCAGTTAGTCGCGGCGAGCGACCTGGCGATTGCCGCGCGCTCTGCGAAGTTCGCCACCAGTGGCGTCAATCTGGGACTTTTTTGCTCAACGCCCGCCGTCGCCGTGACGCGCAACATTTCGCCAAAGCACGCTGCCGATTTGCTATTCACCGGACGATTCATTGATGCTGAAACGGCGGAGCGTTGGGGGCTCGTCAGCCGCACTGTTGATGACGATGCACTAGATGTCGCAGTCCTCGAGATGGCCGCTAACATTGCAAGTAAATCTGCTCGGGCAATTGCCTCGGGAAAGGCGCTTTTGCGCAGCCAACGTCACCTGAACCTCGCGGAGGCCTATGCCATCGCGTCGAAAAACATGGCGAGAGACATGCAGACCGAGGACGCGCAATCGGGCATTCGAGCCTTTATCGATAAAGCACCGTCCCCCGTGTGGAGCGATCAATGAGTATGTTTCGCCGCGATCCGCCGCCGCCGACCGAGGCGTGGGAGAGCCTGCGCGAATGGGCAAACCAATCGTGGTGGGGGCGCTACCGTACGAGCCTGCTGGTGATGCTGCCGTTTGTCTCGTTCATCATTGCGCTCGCGGGTATCGCCTTGTTCATTGCTGAGCCGTCCTGGCGCACCGCGAAGTGGGTTGGCGGTTTATGGGCGTTTGGCGTGCCGGTGACCGCGCTGGGCTACATGCGCCGCATGAGCCGCTCGGCCGCGATGGTGCCGCCAATCTCAGCAGCAAGCCTGAATCCCACAACAGCGGTCGATATTCGCAGCAATCGCGCGCAGCCACCGGATTAACGGTGAAGGTGTTGCCGCGCAGCGAAAAAATTCACGCAGAATCCGACGCCAGCCCCGACTAGCACCGCCCCCCAGATTTGCCACAAGCTGCGGTCAGATAAATACAAAAGCCCGGTTGAAATTGCGAAATTCAGCGCGGTGCCAATCGATTGCGCGGCGAGGTAGCGTCCCCAATCAATGATCGAGGCAGGGCTTGATGGCGTAAACGTGTAGCGACGATTGAAAAAATAGGTGATCGTCACCCCCGCCAAAAGTGCAACCCCTCGCGCAACGATGACGGGCGAGCCGATTTTCACCCCGATTGAAACGATGGTGGCGTCCACCGCCAACGCGATGAAGGCACCGATCAGATAGCGCCCCGCCTGGGCTATCGTTTCACGCATCGCTGACAGCCAACGATATTTTTTTATTCTGCATTCTGGCCGCATTTTGGCGCATGGAACGCTGTGCTCGTAGCAATGAAGCTCTCCTGACGTGCACATTTATTGCGACTCTCTGTGAAAGTACGGCTGTTGGAATCCATTTCCATGGCGCAATTGTCCAGCAATACTGTGCGTGTGCCAATAAAGGATTTAGAGCCACGGCTCTGCGCTGTTTCGAAACAATCGGCGCGCGCTCGCAGATTTCTATAATCACGGGTTACCGTCAACGTCAACTTGGCAATGTCCCTCGTGGCATTCGCCCTCGCAGGAGCAGGTGTGAAGATACTAGTCCCGGTCAAACGCGTCGTCGACTACAACGTCAAGGTGCGCGTCAAGTCCGACAACACGGGCGTTGATATCGCCAACGTCAAAATGTCGATGAACCCGTTCTGCGAAATCGCGGTCGAGGAGGCGGTTCGTCTTCGCGAGAAAGGCGTTGCCACGGAAGTTATCGCGGTGTCAGCGGGCATCGTGCAATGTCAGGAGACCCTGCGCAATGCGATGGCCATCGGTGCTGATCGCGCCATCCTGATCGAAACCGACGTTGAACTGCAACCGCTCGCAGTCGCCAAGCTCTTAAAGGCCATCGTCGACAAGGAGCAGCCCAAAATTGTTCTGCTAGGAAAGCAAGCCATTGACGACGACGCCAATCAGACGGGCCAAATGTTGGCGGCGCTGCTCGGTTGGGGTCAGGCGACATTTGCTTCCAAGGTTGAAGTGGCGGGCGACGTGGCAACTGTCACCCGTGAAGTCGATGGCGGGTCGGAAACCGTTGCCATTAAGCTGCCAGCAATCATTACGACCGATCTTCGTTTGAACGAGCCGCGTTACGCGACGCTGCCGAACATTATGAAAGCGAAGAAAAAACAGCTTGATATTTTCAAACCAGCGGATCTGGACGTTGATGTCACGCCACGTCTGACCACGCTGCGCGTCGATGAGCCGCCGAAGCGTCAAGCGGGCGTGAAAGTCGCGGATGTCGCCGCGCTCATCGACAAACTTAAAAATGAAGCGAAGGTGATTTAACCATGGGGAATCTTGTCATTGCTGAACATGATCACGGCTCGCTCAAATCCGCGACGCTGAATGTGATTTCTGCGGCGACCGCCATTGGTGGCGACGTGCATGTGCTGGTCGCTGGCCACAACGCAAGCGCTGCTGCCGCTGCTGCTGCGCAGGTTGCGGGGGTATCGAAAGTACTGCTGGCTGACAGCGCGGCACACGCGAACCTGCTACCTGAAAGTGCCGCCGCGCAAGTGGTCGCCCTTGCTGCGGCTTACAGTCACATCCTCGCGCCCGCCACTGCATACGGCAAAGGCGTGGCGCCGCGTGTTGCGGCGCTCTTGGACAAAGCGCAGATCAGCGACATCATCAAGGTGATCGATGCCGACACCTTCGTTCGCCCGATCTATGCGGGTAGCGCGTACTCCACCGTTAAGTCTAGCGACAGCGTGAAAGTTGTGACCGTTCGCGGCACCGCGTTCGTTGCGGCTGCAATGTCGGGTGGTAGCGCTCTGGTTGAAAGCGTGACTGCCGTTGCCGACAGCGGCCTGTCGAGCTTCATCTCTGCTGAAATCACCAAGAGCGAACGTCCCGAATTGACAGCCGCCAAGATCATCGTTTCCGGTGGTCGCGGTCTAGGCTCAGGCGAAAAGTATCGCGAAGTGTTGACGCCGTTGGCCGACAAGCTCAATGCCGCGATGGGTGCTTCACGCGCTGCGGTCGACGCAGGTTTTGTTCCGAACGATTATCAGGTCGGACAAACCGGCAAGATCGTCGCGCCAGATTTGTACATCGCCGTCGGCATCAGCGGCGCGATCCAGCATCTGGCAGGGATGAAGGACAGCAAGGTCATCGTCGCCATCAACAAAGACCCGGATGCGCCAATTTTCGGCGTGGCGGATTACGGTTTGGTGGGAGATTTATTTGAGGCTGTTCCGCAGCTAGTCGCAGCCCTGTAAATAGATAGGGCGGGCACTGCCCGCCGAACGCTACAAGGCGGGCAGTGCCCGCCCTACTCTCTTCCAAACGCGGGAGAGGGAGCAAAAAACGAGCAAGACATGTCCACCTATCAAGCCCCCCTTAAAGAATTTCAGCTTCTGCTGGAGACTGTCGCGCCGATTGCGGAGCTTTCGCGGCTCCCGCACTTTGCCGACGCAACGCCGGACACGGTGTCAGCTATTCTCGAAGCGT
This sequence comes from Burkholderiales bacterium, assembly GCA_043757535.1. GTDB lineage: Bacteria > Pseudomonadota > Gammaproteobacteria > Burkholderiales > Casimicrobiaceae > Casimicrobium. The sequence goes on along the minus strand of JAYVPF010000289.1, from coordinate 8,129 downwards.
CAGCGAAATTCGCCACTAACGTGCTCGATCCGCTCAACTGGCCCGGTGATCAGGAAGGCTCGAAGCACAACCCTGCCGACAACTCGGTGAGCACGCCGAAGGGCTTTAAGGCTGCCTACAACGGTTATCGTGACATGGGTGGCGCGGGCTTGCCGATGCCCGCAGATTTCGGCGGTCTCGGAATGCCACGCTCGGTCGTCACGTTGACCGACGAAATGCTGCATTCATCGAACATGGGTTTCGGTCTGATGCCGATGCTCACGCAGGGGGCGATTGAGGCGATCCTGCTCGCGGGCTCGGATGAACTCAAAGCCACCTTCGTGGAAAAAATGGTGGGTGGCGAGTGGACCGGCACCATGAACTTGACCGAGCCGCAGGCGGGCTCTGATTTGTCGCTGGTGAAAACGCGCGCCGAGCCGCAGCCCGATGGCAGTTATCTGGTGTTCGGCACCAAGATTTTTATCACCTACGGCGAGCATGATTGGGCCGACAACATCATTCATCTGGTGCTCGCGCGCTTGCCCGATGCGCCACCTGGCGTGAAGGGCATATCGCTCCTCGTGGTGCCGAAATTTCGGGTCAATAAAGACGGAACCATTGGCGCGCGCAACGACGCCAAATGCATCTCGATTGAGCATAAGATGGGCATTCATGCCTCACCCACTGCGGTCATGCAATTTGGTGACGCCGGTGGCGCAACAGGCTACATCGTCGGCGAACCCAATCGCGGTCTTGAGTACATGTTCATCATGATGAATCTCGCGCGCTTTGGCGTTGGTTTGCAAGGCGTAGGCATTGCCGAGCGCGCCTATCAGCGTGCAGTGTCGTTCGCGCGCGAGCGGGTGCAGTCGCGCGATGTGGGTGCACCGCGAGAGCCGTCAACGCCGATCATTCGCCACCCCGATGTGCGTCGTATGCTCATGCGCATGCGTGCGCAAACCGAGGCCGCACGGGCTTTGGCGATGGCCACCGCGTACGCCATTGATCTCGCCGAAGCGCATCCCAACGCCGAGGTTCGTGCGGCTCAACAAGCGTTTGTTGAGCTGATGATTCCTGTCCATAAAGGTTGGGCGACCGAGATGTGTCAGGAGGCGACCTATCTCGGCATTCAGGTGCACGGCGGCATGGGTTTCGTCGAAGAAACCGGTGCCGCGCAGTATTACCGTGACGCCCGCATCACGACCATTTACGAAGGCACCACTGGCATTCAGGCGAATGATCTGGTCGGCCGCAAAATGGCGCGTGAAGGCGGTGTGACGGCAAAGGCAGTGATTGCTTCAATGCGCGCATTTGCGAACGAGTTGGCCGCGTCGAACAATGCTCACCTCAAAGTGACGCACACAAAACTCGTCGCTGGGATTGACGCCGTCGAGCGCGCCGTTGAATTCAATCTCGCCACGTTCACCAACAACGTGCGCGCGAGCTTCGCGGGCAGCGTGCCAATGGTCAAACTGTTCGGCATTGTGTGCGGCGCGTGGCAACTCGCGCGCGTGGCGCTGGAAGCGGATACGCGCATCAACGCCGGTCATGCTGACATTGCGTTTTACGAAGCGAAGCTCGCCACGATGCGCTTTTTCGCCGACACCATGATCCCGGAAGCAATTGCTGCCGCCGACACGATCGTCAACGGATCGGAAGGCACGCTTGCGTTGGCTGAGGCGTCGTTTTAATCCGTGCGGCGGAACGCTTATGGTTCCGTGAAACCTTTGCCATTGCAACACCACACTTGGCGGAACCCCTTCGGGTATCCGCCCTACTCCACGGGAGACATCAATGCTGCAACTCCACTACTTCCCCGCGAACGCCTCGATCACGCCGCATATCCTGCTCGAAGAAATGGGGTTGCCGTTTGAGCTGAAGCTGGTGGATCGCGCGCAGGGCGAGCACAAATCGCCGGATTATTTGAAGATGAACCCTAATGGGCTCATTCCGGTTTTGGTCGACGGTGACATGGTGCTTTATGAGACCGCTGCGATCTGCCTGCATCTCACCGATACGCATCCGGAAATGGGCCTCGCGCCAGCGGTTGGCAGCAAGGAGCGCGCGCAGTTCTACAAATGGCTCATGTGGCTGACCAACACCTTGCAGCCGTCGCTCATCATGTATTTCTACACGGATCGCTACACCGCCGCAACCGACCCAGCAGTCATTGCGCAGATCAGGTCAAAAACGCAGGAGCGCATCGGCGGCATGTTGAAACAGTTGGACGATCATCTGGCCGCGAACGGTGGCCCGTGGATGATGGGCGAAAAATTCTCAGTGCTCGACATCTACGCGTTCATGCTGGGCCGCTGGACGCGCGTTTTTGAAGGCGCGCCACCGGCAACTCAATCCGCAAAAAAATGGCCGCATTTGGGCCCCTTCATGCATCAGATGCTGGCGCGGCCCGCCGTGCAGCGGGTGGTGGTAAGAGAAGGGCTCAAAGCCCCAGTCATTTAGCCGCTGCGTCACCAAGCCGTATCGTGTTCCGGCGACGCTGAATTACGATATAGCTTTTCGCGGAAAACACGCAGCATAAGGGCTTGACGATGAAAAACGGCTAAAGTCGACTTCAGCCGTTTTGCGCATCTAGCCCCCATTAAAGCTAGCCTTCACGAGAAAGCTGATCGCAAATCAAGACATGTGTTGTCCGCCGTTAATGGCGATGTTGGCACCGGTCAGGAATGCGGCTTCTTCGCTGCACAAGTACGCGACGAGGCCGGCGACTTCTTCCGGTTTGCCGAGGCGGCCCATTGGAATTTGCGGGATGATTTTGCTGTCGAGGACATCGGTCGGGATCGCCATCACCATCTTGGTGCCGATGTAGCCCGGCGAGATGGTGTTGACGGTCACGCCTTTGCGCGCAACTTCAAGCGCGAGCGCCTTGGTGAAGCCGTGCATACCGGCTTTGGCAGCCGAGTAGTTAGTTTGGCCGAACGCGCCTTTTTGGCCGTTGACTGAGGATATGTTGACGATGCGGCCCCAGCTGCGATCCAGCATGCCGTCACAGACCTGCTTGGTCATGTTGAAGGTGGAATCGAGATTGGTTGACATCACGGCGTCCCAATTGACTTTGTCCATTTTTTTGAACGTCATGTCGCGCGTAATGCCCGCGTTGTTCACCAGCACGTCGACCGCACCGACGTCTTTGGTGATTTGCGCTACGCAGGCCTTGGCCGATTCAAAATCCGCTACGTCGCAGGCGTACGCCTTGAACGAGTAGCCCATTTTGTTCATGGCATCGAGCCACTCTTTCCATGTTTTGTTGCCGGGTGAATGGGTCGTTACCACTTGATAACCGAGTGCGGCCATCTTGATGCAAATGGCCTCACCGAGACCGCCCATACCGCCTGTGATTAGTGCTACGCGTGACATTTTTCTCTCTCCTTGTTGACTGTAAATTTGCGGGTCGCGGCGGAGCCGCTCCTACAGGTGGGTGCTACATCTTTTCCAATACATAAGTCCCCGGCGCAGCGCCGAGATTTGACTTGACTTGTTTCTTCGCGGCGACCTTTTTGCCCGAGCGCTCGGCCAACCATTCGTACCAGTGGGGCCACCAGCTACCGGGCACTTCTTTCGCTTTCGCATCCCACGCCTCGGGCGATGCAGCGGGCCATTTTCCCGTCCAGTAGCTGCGCTTTTTCGGCCCCGGCGGATTCACCACACCCGCGATATGGCCTGATGCGCCGAGCACAAACTCCACTTCGCCGCCCCATGCTTCGGCGGAAGCAAACGCGCTCGGCCATGGCACGATGTGATCCTCGCGCGAGCAAAACACATAGGTCGGGATTTCCACCTGCGAGAGATCAATCGGCTCGCCCAGCATTTCCATTTCGTCAGGCAGGACCAACTTGTTGTCGAGATAGAAATTGCGCAGATAGTACAGGTACATCGGCCCCGGCAAATTGGTCGAATCGCCGTTCCAGTAGAGCAGATCAAACGCCGGTGGGTCCTGCCCCTTGAGATAGTTGTTGACGACGTAATTCCAGATCAAATCATTGGCGCGCAGGCTGGCAAATGATTGCGCCAGTTCGGCGCCGCTCATGAGTGCTTTGGTGCCATCCTCGCCCAGCGTTTGCGCGCGCAATTTGTACGTGCTCTCGCCGAGATAAGCCTTGATGTCGCCCGGCTCTTTGAAGTCGAGCAAGGTCGTGAGATAGGTCGCGCTCTCAACGAAATCTTCAAGCTCGCCACGCGCAGCGAGCACCGCCAGACAGCTCGCGAGAATCGTTCCGCCGACGCAGAAACCGAGCGCATTGATCGTCTCCACATTGGCATGATCACGCACTTCGTCAATGGCCGTTAACACGCCCTGCTCCAGATAGTCGTCCCACGTCAGCGTTTTCAATTCCTCAGGAATATTGCGCCACGACAACAGGTAAACATCGAAGCCCTTCGCCACGGCGTGCGCGACGAACGAGTTCTCCGGTTTCAAGTCAAGGATATAGAACTTGTTGATACATGGCGGCACGATAAGCAGTGGGCGCTGATGCACGGTTTTCTCACTAGGCGTGTAATGCAAAAGCTCGATCAGATCGTTGCGAAACACCACCTGCCCTGGCGTTGTCGCCAGATTCTCGCCGACCTTGAACGCCGCCTCATCGGTCATCGCGATGTGGCCCAGATCGATATCGTGCTTCAAGTTTTCCAGACCGTGCTTCAAGCTCTCGCCGTGGGTCTCCAGCGCCTTTTCGATGGCCTCCGGATTGGTCAAGAAGAAATTGCAGGGCGCGGTTGCATCGAGCATTTGCTCCAGAAAAAACTTGGCGCGATGACGCTCGCGCTCTTCGAGATCGGCACTCGCGACCAGCTCGCGCCAGAACGCAGCGGTGCGCAGATACTGATTGCGCAGCTCCAGAAAGTACGCCTTCGACTGCCACGACGGCGAGCGGAAGCGGCGATCTTTAGCGGCAATTTCACTGATGTCTGTGGCGGGCGAAAACCACTTCGTCGCGGCCGCCTGCATCGCGTCAGCCTTGACTTTAGGTAGCCACCACCAACCCGCCTCGGGCGCGGACATGGGTGCCATGGAAGGCATCGGCGGCATCGAGGGCATGCCCGGGAACGAGGGCATCGCACCGATGCCCGGAAACTGCGGCGTCGGCGGCATCGAAGGCACCGAGTTCAGACCGGGAAATTGCGGCATCTGAAAAGGCACTTGCCCCATGCCGCCCTTAGCCAACGACTGCATCGCCTCCATCGCTGCCGCAAACGGATTGCCTTGCTGCGCGAACGGGTTGTTCTGCTGCTTACCACCACTCATTTTTAACGCTCCTCCTGTTGTGTACCAATGTAGTCGCCTCGCCACACCGATGCAATGCCTTAGATGCTCTTTACGCCACTTATTGCCAGCAATTGTCTGCTCTTCTGCGTGCAAGTAACATCATGAGTTGCACAACCACCGAACTAACGACGTGTACATAATCGCAATCGGCTGGCTCTACGTAGTGCTAATGATCGCAGCCGTTTCTGACTCACTGCTGAAAGGCGTCGTCCGATTTATCTTTTTAGGCGCTTTGCCTGTCGGCTTGCTGCTTTGGGTCAAGCTGATGCGCTATCGGGCGCGCGAAGCGGGGCGAGCGCAGGCGGCAGACGGTTCGGACGCCACTCGAACGGCGGATGAGGCGTAGGTCAATGGAACACTTGCGGTTCCGACATCAAAGCCCGCCATGCCGACGCGTTCGGCGCAACCGCTCCGGGTATCCGCCCTCTTCAATGCCCATGCCCCGCATGCAGCAACGAATGCGTGAGCAGCACAGTGCCCACGCCCATTGCAATCATCAACATCTGCTGTAGCGTGTCCTTGATAGAAAATCGGCGGTGCAGCGTGGGAATCAAATCCGCCACAGCGACGTAGAGCATTGACGCCGCCGCGAACGCGAGCACCGGAGTGACATAGGCCTCGGCATGCTCCAGCGCAAAGTACGCGACCACGCCACCTACGACCATCGCGAGGCTCGAAATCATGTTGTAGATGAAGGCTTTTTTGCGGGTGTAGCCGGAGTGCAACAGCACGAAAAAGTCGCTGACTTCCTGGGGTACTTCATGCGCGATGATGGCGAGTGAGGTCACCACGCCGAGATTGAAGTCAGCCAGAAATGCGGCGGCAATCACGACGCCGTCGGTCGCGTTATGCAGCGAGTCCCCAATCAACACCATGAGCCCGGAGCGCCCGCCATCGTGGCCCTGATGGGGCCTGTGATGCGCATGGTGATGCCCGTGATGCGCATGCCCGTGGTCATCCACGCCCGCAACCTGAGGCGTCAAGTCGCCATGCGAATGGCGCCAGATCACGAGTTTTTCGAGGAAGAAAAAAAACAGGATGCCAGCCAACACCCAACCCATGAGCGACGCCGGCTGAACGCCCTCGGACAGTGCATGCGGCAGGATGTCCAGAAACACCACGGCCAGCATCGCGCCGACGGCGAATGCCACCCAACGCTCGACCGACGAGAGCTTGGCGAACAGCGCAAATGCAGCGACAGCGCAGGACGCGACGCCGCCCAAAACGGAGGCGATGATGATGGCGAGCAGTGTCAAAAAAGTAGCTTCTATTTTTTGCAAGACGCGATAAATACTGCGAATCTGTTTCGCAACTAAATTGCATTTTAACAGCGAAGCGGCCTCACCGAGTGCCCCGAAAACTAACGCGCCGACGGGGCACCTCTAATAATTCGTTTTTGGGGATGCAGCGCCAGAAGCCAGGAGCCAGGAGCCCAGCAACCGCAGCGTACGCCCTGGTACGTGAGTTCATTTGCCAAAAGTGCGAGCACCGCGCGACAACGCAATGCGCCGCACAAATGAAGCATCCTGGAAGAGACTCCAATATGTCAATGCTCTTTTACTGTCTTTTTTTATACCTTACACTGATTGTGACAAACCTTTCAAGAAACGGGGTCTATCGTTATGCCTTGGCATTCACTGCATCCGCTCCCCATGCATTTCCCCGCTCGCTTGATCCAGCTACGCAAAGCCGCGAACTTCACCCAGCAAACGCTCGCCGAGGTGGCCGAGGTGCATGTGACAAAAATTTGTCGCTACGAGGCAGGCACAGCCCGGCCCACCTTAGAAGCCCTGATTCGGCTGGCCAAGGCACTGCATGTGAGCCTGGATGATTTGGTGTTCGAGGAGAACGAGCGCGGCCCGGATGAGCATTTTCGGCTACGGTTTGAAGCGCTCTCACGGCTCGATACCGGCGAGCGCGTGGTGATTAAAGAATTACTCGATGGGATGTTGCTCAAGCGCGAGGCGCGGCGATTGGCGCGCTCGGCGGCTTGAGCGATGAAAGCAGCGGCGAGGCTGGCGAAGCTGCGCCCAACGATATCGAATTCGATTGGGATGATGCGAAGGCAATCGTCAATCAGCGCAAACACGGTGTTGAGTTTTTAGAGGCTATGACGGTGCTCGCTGATCCGCTGGCGTTGACAGATTTTGATGATGAACACAGCGCGGATGAAGATCGTTTTGTGAGCCTCGGGCAATCGAAGCACGGGCGCTTATTGCTGGTCGTGCATACCTTCTCGGAGGTGCGAGAAGCGGGGGAGCCGCCTTATAGTTTTGTGCGCATCATCTCGGCACGGGAGCCGACAGCGCATGAGCGAAGTCGGTACCAAGGCTACGAGCGCGGTCTGATTCAACCGCACTGAGGCAGTCACATTAATTTTTGAATGAATGAAACTCTTGAGGTGATCCGATGAAAGACGAATACGATTTTACGAACGGTGTGCGCGGTAAGTTCTTTAAGCCGAATCTGCGCCTGATTCCTCCCGTGCGGCTGGAGCCCGAGGTGATCGATTTCCTAGCCACTCGCGCTGAGGCGCGTGGCATTACGCTCAACGCGCTGGTCAATCAATTGCTCAAGAAAGATATTGAGTTGATTGAGGCGGCGAGATAGCGCCTCCAGTCATTCGGTAGCAGCTAAAGAAATAGCAGACAACAGCATCAGCTTTAGCCGCTTCGCCCCAGTTCATCGGGGCTGGAAGTGATACTTGCCGTTTGTTGACTACTGGCATAAAACAGCCGCTAGCGGCAATACACGTCACTTAAGTATCGAATTGAGTTATCCTGTGATCTTTCGAGACGGGCAACCCACGTATGGCGCGTACAGTTGCGAGGCTGCCCGAGGGCAGTCGGATCACCGACTACGTGAG
>JAYVPF010000288.1:0-14430 GCA_043757535.1 Burkholderiales bacterium | reverse complement strand
AGGCAGCGGTTGCGAATGAAGGCGCTGCTCCGGCAGCAGATGCGCCGCAAGCGTAGCCACTTCGCAGCGAAAAAAAGCGGGGCTTCGGCCCCGTTTTTTTGTCCTGGTACGAGCGCTGCTTCGTCGGTCACCATGAATCCGCGTGCCTGCTGCGCTTTCGAACACTCAGTTACATGCACGTTCCAGCGACTTCGCGCTCGATGACTTCCGCATGGATCTGCCGTGCTACATCGAAGCCAACCGCCAGAAATTGCTCGACCCGCCGCTGGGCCTCTTCGCCGTCGTGCCGACGCATGCTGGGCACACCTTCATCAAAGGTGCCAAAAACTTCGACCTCATCACATAGCTTGTGATAAGGTATATACGTTTTCATATATACATTGAGGTTGCGCCATGATCGCCACCGCTAAAATCTTCACCACCGGCAATAGCCAGGCCATTCGTCTGCCCAAGGCATTTCGGCTGGATACTGAAGAGGTCTGGATCAGCAAGTCCAGCGACGGCACCCTCACCATTCAGCCCAAACCAAAGCAGGATGAGCTCGAAGCATTTTTGGCCGAGCTGCGGGCCATGCCCGCGACCGAAGAATTTTTGCAGCCCCGCGATGATGCGCCCCGCCCCAGCCCTTTTGAAGGCTGGGTTGAGTGATGCGCTACATGCTGGATACGAACATCGTCAGCTACTACCTGCGCCGCGCATCACCCGCATTAGAAGCACGGGTGAATGATGGCCTCAAGCAGCGAAGCCTCGCCATTTCGGTCGTCGTCCGCGCGGAGCTCCGTTACGGGCAAATGGGGCTCGCTGCGGAAGATCAACGTCGTCCCCTGATCGACAGCTTTTTGCTTCGACTGCCCAGCGTCGAGTGGAGCATTGACGCCGCCGACCGCTTCGGCGTGCTGAAGCACACGCTTAAAACTCAGGGCACCCCCATCGGTGACTTTGACACCCTGATCGCCGCCCACGCACTCGCGGAAAAGTTAACGCTGGTCACCCACAACACGCGCCATTTTGAAAATGTGCCGCAGTTGAAACTTGAAGACTGGACGGTTTGAACGTAGCAAAGCGGCATCTTCGTCAAATCATCAACGACACCCTGAATCGAATTGGCGAGGCCGACGGCGCAGAAGCGTTTGGCCGGTCGGCTACGCAGTAGCTGTCCGCGTTCGGATGCGCTAGCCAAAAAGCACTTCAACTACCCAGGCAGCCCGAGGCTTTCGCCAGCGAGCTCGCCAACGCATCCGCGCTTGACGCAGCGCGCGCAAGTCTCAACGACTGACCATCGCGTCGTGTAGCTGTGACGACCTCGCCGAGTGCAAAAAACGCATCGACGGCATCACAGCGGAAGTTGAAGTGGGTCGCGTCTACGAAGGCCCGATCATCCGCATCATGGACTTCGGTGCCGTGATCCAGCTACTGCCAGGCCGCGACAGTCTGCTGCACATTTCACAGATCGCCAACGAGCGCGTGAACGCCGTGACCGATTACCTCAAAGAAGGTCAAACGGTTAAAGTCAAGGTGCTCGGTTTCGACGACAAAGGCCGCGTCAAGCTGTCGATGAAAGCGCTGCTGGCTGAGCAAGCAGCGGTCGCCAACGAAGGCGCTGCCCCGGCAGCAGATTCGCCACAGGCGTAGTCACTTCACAGCCAAAACAAACGGGGCTTCGGCCCCGTTTGTTTTGCCACAAATTACGCTTTGCCGCTCGGCCGCTGCGGAGAAACCGGTAGTCGCTTCAAAGGGGCGCGCGATACTTGCGCCAAGCCGATCTCAAGCGCCGTCTCCAGCCTAATCACGCGCTCGGTCAAATTCTCGATTTTCATTTGCTGCGTTTTGATAGCGTCGCTTTGTCGCGTCACTTTGTCCTCTAACTTGATCATCGAAGTGAGCGCGGCCCAAATGCGCTCGGTGACGCCCATTTAACGACGCTCCATCTTGGCGATGCGGGCGTTGCTCTTGGCGATGAAGGCGAGCGAGTCGTCAATCGACGCGCAGGAGCGCTCAGCCGCAGCAAAGGCTGCGTCCGCGAGCGTTGCCAGCTCTGCCTGTGAAGACTCCGGGCTGTAAGCGTTTGCACCCAGGCGCATGAGTTCGGACAGCGGCAAGCCCATTGCTTTCGCTTTAATACTGATCGCACGCTTCTCCGCAGGCGTGGCTTGAACCACAATGCGGGCAGTGGCGGTGGCGGCAGCAGTAGTAGTAGTAGTAGTAGCAGCGGTAACACCCACGATTTCATTCCTGAAAATTTATGTACATGTCCAGTATATGTACATACTTGGCATTGTCAAGAGACACTGAACGTTTTCAATGTTGGTGCAAGGGCCTGACGCTGCTTCCAACGCAAGTTATTAGGTATTAGGTATTGCGGACATAAACGCTCAGTAGCGCGTTCTGCAACCCTCATCGCCAATATGACACAGCACTACCCAAGGCGTATCGTTTCCTTGCTTGCCATCACATTTAAACGGGAGGTTTTCGATGAATTTTCAATGTCTGTTCGCGCTGGTTGTGTCTCTCGCCATGATCGTTTCGCCGTGCGCGGCCGATCTTGTGGTGTTAGAAATTATGGAACCCACCACCTCATTCGCCACCAAGCCACTGCAAGCGCGGGTGGAGGAGACGGTGCGCAACGAACGCACTTCGACGGTCAACGTCAACATTTACTCGGGAACCAGCGTGGCGCGCGCGATGATCGTTGTGCGCGGATTGTGGTTGATTGGCAAGGCGCGTGGCGACGAGTATTTTTGGCGGCTCAGTCAAAGTGTCAGCGCTGATGGAGCGCAAACTATCGTCGTCGGTTATGCCAATGAGGCCGTCGCTGAACCCGCGGCCTACTTCAATATTGCGCGCTTGCCGAATGCCTCGCCACCAAGCAAGCCGATGCGTGTGAGCGAGTTCGACATCATCTTTACGCCGCGCTAGCGAGCAGACGACTGCTTGGCAACGTTATTGAGCGCACTGGCTAGAGTGAGGCCTCTATACGTCACCATGTGATCGTTTGAAACGATAAATTGAATCAGTCGTACGGCACAATCCGCTGCAATGAATTCTTAATGATTGCAAAGGAGATCGCCATGCCGACTTACACCCCTCCGCTACGCGACATGCGTTTCGTTCTGGACGAGCTGCTTGATGTGTCCGTCGAGCTTAAAGCGTTGCCGAGACACGCGGACAACGACATGGACACGATCATGGCGATTCTGGAAGAGGGCGGCAAGTTCGCCTCCGACGTGTTATTGCCGATCAATCATTCGGGTGATGTTGAGGGGTGCAAGCTCGACGCTGCCACGCATGAAGTGAAGGCACCCTCTGGCTTTAAAGCGGCTTACAAGCAGTTTGTGGAGGGTGGTTGGGCGGCACTCTCCTGCGATCCGGAATACGGCGGTCAGGGCTTGCCGTTGGTAATAAATCAGGCTTGCTACGAATTCTGGAATTCGGGCAATCAGGCATGGACGATGTATCCCGGTCTCACGCATGGCGCGTATGAGTGCCTCCACGCGCACGGCACGCCGGAGCAAAAAGCGACCTACCTCACCAAAATAACCAGCGGCGAATGGACTGGCACGATGTGTCTTACAGAGCCGCACTGCGGCACTGATCTCGGCATGCTGCGCAGTAAGGCTGAGCCCAATGCTGACGGCAGTTACACGCTGACCGGCAACAAAATTTTCATCAGCTCCGGCGAGCATGATCTTGCGGAAAACATCGTGCACCTCGTCCTTGCGCGCTTGCCGGATGCGCCGGTTGGCTCGAAAGGAATTTCGCTGTTCATCGTGCCGAAATTCATCCCAAACGCGGATCAAACTTTGGGCGCGCGGAACACGATTTTCTGCACCGGTCTTGAACACAAGATGGGCATTCACGGCAACGCCACGGCGCAGATCGCGCTCGACGGCGCGAAGGGTTGGCTCGTCGGTGCGCCGAACAAGGGCCTCGCCGCCATGTTTGTGATGATGAACGCGGCGCGTATCGGCGTCGGCATGCAGTCGCAGGGACTGACCGAAGTGGCGTATCAAAACGCATTGGCTTACGCGAAAGACCGCATTCAAATGCGCTCGCTGGCGGGCCCGAAATCGCCCGACAAACCCGCTGATTCGATTCTCGTGCACCCGGACGTTCGCAAGATGCTGCTGACTGCGAAGGCCTATGCCGAAGGGGGTCGCACGCTCTCCTTGTACTGCGCGTTGCTGATCGACAAGGAACTCAATCACCCCGATGCAGCCGTTCGCAAGGAATGCGCCGAAATGGTCGCGCTGTTGACACCGATTGTGAAAGCCTTCATCACCGACAACGGCTGGATCGCCACGTCGCATTGCATGCAGGTGTTTGGTGGTCACGGCTACATCGCCGAGTGGGGCATGGAGCAGTATGTGCGCGATGCTCGGATCAACATGATTTACGAAGGCACTAACACGATTCAGTCGCTCGATTTGCTCGGCCGCAAGGTGCTCGGCAACAACGGCGCAACGCTCAAGAAACTCGGCGCGATCATGGAAGACTTTGCTGAACAATGCGAAGGCATCGAAGCGATGAAAGTGTTCGTCGATCCGATGTTGAAAGCCGCAGAACTCTGGTCAACGCTCACCTTCGAAATCGGCAGCATTGCGCAGAAATCCCCCGAGGTCGTCGGTGCCGCAGCGGTCGATTACATGCGCATTGCCGGTCACACCGTGTTCGCGTTCTGGTTTGCCAAAATGGCGAAAATTGCGCTGGAAAAGCAGGACTCCGGTGATGATTTCTACAAAGCGAAATTGCAGACCGTGCGCTTCTACTTTGCGAAATTGCTACCGGAAATCGAGAGCTGTGCGATCACGGCCAGGGCTGGCTTGAAGCCGTTGATGGATACGGAGCTGGCGCTGGCTTAGCGCTGCGTCGTCGGCTGGGGCGTGATCGTGATGTCACGTGATTTGAAATGGGGGCTGATCGATGCCGGGCTTTGTACAACCGCTTCGAAACCTGTTGGGCGATGATCGAAAGTTGATCACTACTTGACGGACAATTGGGCTCGCATTTCGGAAGAAACAAGCCAACGGCTTTACGATATAAGCGCCTTGGAATTAGGGGTGGAGTCGGAAAAGTGCAAAAGTCGACTTTACGTAAAAATCAGCTTTAGCCCCAATAAAATAAGCATTACGGCGAAAAGCTGATCCCTTCACCGATAATGCAGGCCTCTCACAAAAAACGTGAAAAGCATCACCATGAACGCACCCTTCTCCGCACCGCTCGCCGGGGAACTGGCCCGCAAAGACGTCGCCAATCATTTCCATCCCTACACCAATCTGCGCGCCATTGAGAAGGACGCGCCGCTGGTCATCGTTGAGGGTGATGGCATCGAGGTAATCGACGATACCGGCAAGCGCTATATCGAGGGCATGGCGGGCTTGTGGTGCGCGTCGCTGGGCTTTAGCGAGAAGCGTTTGGCGGACGCGGCGAAGCGGCAGATGAACAAACTTCCGTACTACCACTCGTTCTCGGGCAAGGCGCATAACGTGGTCGCGGAGGTGAGCGAAAAACTGATCTCGCTAGCACCAACGCGAGCGCTGCGCGACGGTCGCGTGATCTTCGCGAACTCGGGCTCCGAGGCGAACGATACGGCGTTCAAACTGGTGCACTATTACCACAACGCCATCGGCAAACCGCAGAAGAAAAAGATCATCGCGCGGGTCAAGGGCTATCACGGTGTCACCGTCGCGTCGGCTTCGTTGTCAGGCATACCGCTGATGCATGAGCATTTTGATTTACCGATTGACGGTGTGCTGCGCACGGGTTGCCCGCATCCTTACCAGTTCGCAAAAGACGGCGAATCTTCGGAGCAATTCGCGACGCGGCTTGCAGAAGAACTTGAGGCGTTGATCCTGAAAGAAGGTGCGGACACGATTGGTGGCTTCATCGCAGAGCCCGTCCAGGGCGCCGGCGGCGTCATCATTGCTCCGCCGACCTACTTCGAAAAAATTCAGGCGATTCTCAAAAAGTACGAGATACTTTTCATCGCTGATGAGGTCATCACGGGCTTTGGTCGCACAGGCAACTTGTTCGGCTCGCAGACGTACAACCTAGCGCCCGATATGCTCACGACCGCCAAGATGATCACATCGGCGTACGTGCCGTTCTCGGCGCTCTACGTGAGCGGAAAAATTTATCAGGCCTGTGCCGATGCGAGCGCGAGCGTCGGCGTGTTTGGGCACGGCTACACTTATTCGGGCCATCCACTCGGCTGCGCGGTGGCGCTGGAGACTTTGAAGATTTACGAAGAGCGCGATCTGGTGAACCACGTTCGCGCAGTCTCACCCGCGTTTGCGGATGGGCTGCAAAAATTTGCGGGTCATCCGATGGTGGGAGACGTTCGACATGTCGGTTTGATCGGTGCAGTGGAACTCGCCGTAGAACCGAAGGCGCGCCAACCGTTCGACGCCAAGCGCGGCGTTGGTGCATATCTTGTACGCAGCGCGCAAGAGCATGGGCTGATCCTGCGCGCGATGGGGGGTGACATCATTGCGTTCAGTCCACCGCTGATCATCACTGAGGCGGAGATTGGCGAGATGATGGCGCGGTTTGCCCGCGCGCTTTACGACACCGCTGCGTGGGTGCAGCAAGCGTAGGGCGCGTACTTGGGTAAATGCGTGCCCGCGCCGTAACCCAACGCGAAGCGCAAATAGTTTGGCCTGACGCCAAGGACACGCAAGGCGGGCCGTGCCCGCCCTAGAGAGAGAAAATGGAACTAAAAATCACGCTCACCGCGACCGCCCAAAAACTCATCCGCAGCACAGAGTTCACGTTCTCCACCAACGCCGATCAGGGTATGACCATGCCGCACGTGGGGGACATGATGCGCGTCACCCTCGACGAACCTGCGGTGTTCTTCAAGGTGATCCAGCGCGCCTACGACTTTACGACCTCACCGATCACAGTAACGCTGATGCTCGGTGCTCCCGACTAGCAACACTTTTTTACGAATCGTTCCATGCGTTTATTGCCTCTGCAAGTCGTAGCGCTCGCCATCGTCTGTTCGCTGTTTCCCTCGATGAGTGTCATTGCGCAAACGCCACGATCGTCACCAGAGCCAGCAACCGTGGAGGCACCCACCGGGGCACCCGATCCCGTCGCCAAACCGCCCACGGGGCCACGCCCCCAACGCGTCGACGCCGTCGAAATCACGGGGAAAAACAGCGCCACTGAAGAGCGCCGCAATTCAAGCGCCGCAAAAATCATCATCACGCGCGAAGATCTGGAGCAGTATGGCGACAGCAATCTCGGCGAAGCGATGCGTCGACTGCCGGGCGTAACTACGGGTGGTCGGCCCGGTCGCCCCGGCGCGCCCGTGATGCGCGGCATGGGTGGCGGGTTCACGCAAATTTTGCTGGACGGGCAGCGCATTGCGCCGGGTTTTTCGATCGAGCAGATCACACCAGATCAGGTCGAGCGCATTGAAATTCTGCGTGCACCTACGGCAGAGACCGGTGCGCGCGCGATCGCCGGCACGATCAATATCATCCTGCGTGAACCGCTGCGACAAACCAACAACGAAATCAAACTGGGCGTTCAGGAAGAGCGCAACAAGTATTCGCCCAATGCATCGTGGACGCATAACGGCACCGTCGGCGAGGCAGGCACCTACAACATCACAGGCTCGACCACGTTCACCCATCAACTGACTGACGACGCATCGCGCACGATTTATGAAGACTTGCTTACCGGAGCGAAACTGCTTGAGCAATACAGCTTTGGTCGGGTCAATAGCGAACGGGAAAACTACTTTCTAAGCGGTCGCGGACAGTGGCGATTGGGCAACGGCGAGCAGTTCGGGGTGCAAACCTTTCTTGCTCACAACGCAGCGGAAAGTCACTCGGTAGGTTCGCTTGATCAGATGTACGGTCAGTCGCCGTCGCCCTACGCAACGCGCGCTGGCTCCTTTGTCGGTCGTTTCGATGTCGCGCGCATCAACCTGAATCTGAATCAGCGATTTGACGCTGAAACGCGCTACGAAATTCGCGGCGGCGTCGGTCGCTTTTGGTCGAATACGGATTCGGTGTCCGAACAATTTGCGAGTAACGGCGCACACAATTTGTTGCAAACCAGCCGTGGCGATGTGCGTGACCGGTCATGGAGCGTGAACGGAAAAATCATCCGCAGCTTTGCCAACGCCGCGCATTCGGTGACTGCGGGTTGGGAGCTTGAGAATCAGATTCGCAACGAAACGTCGGTCACGCTTCTCAACGGTGTCCAGCAGCTTGCCGCTCTGGGTTCTGAGTTTGATGTGACAACGCAACGTATTGCCGCGTATTTGCAGGACGAATGGGACATCAATCCACAATGGGGCGCGAACGCCGGTGTCCGATACGAAATGATCAAAACTTCGAGCAGTAACGCGCTTGATTCGTACACCAACACCAGCCGCGTGCTCACGCCGCTTGCGCACCTGGTGTGGCGTTTTGCTGCGCCCTCGCGTGATCAATTGCGACTGAGTTTGACTCAGAGCTATCGTTCGCCTAGCGTGCAGCAGTTGGGCACACGACCATCGCTCAATACGCTCTATCCGGTGCCCGGCGCAAACACGGCGATCTCGCCGGATCGCGCGGGAAATCCGAACCTGAAACCCGAGCGCGCCAACGGTATCGATCTCGCGTTCGAACGTTATCTGACCTCGGGCGGTGTGAGCTCCGTCAACGTGTTCGTTCGTGACATCAAGGATTTGATTCGCAATGTGACCGCACTCGAAAACGTCTCATGGGCACCCGCAGATCGCTACGTCAGTCGCCCGCAAAACATCGGGAAGGCGATCACCACGGGGATCGAGTTTGACGCCAAGTTTCAGTTGAAAGAAATCATCGACGACGCGATCCCGCTCAATGTGCGATTGAACCTGAGTATTTACGATTCCAAAGTGGCGGCGGTGATGGGCCCGTACAACCGCATTGACCAGCAGCCGCGCGCCTCGGGCAATCTTGGCGTCGACTACAAATTTCGCAGTTTGCCAGTGTCAGTCGGTGGCAATATCGCATGGACGCCAGCGTACACGACGCAGCAGAGCGACACCCAGCTTCAAAAGCTCTCGACCAAACGCGTATACGACGCTTACGCACTGTGGACGGTCAACTCGCTAGCCAAGTTGCGCCTGTCCCTGTCCAATATCGCGCCAATCGACGGCCTGACCACGGGCATCACGCTCGCTGACGGGCAGCGCCAGACCATCGTCAGCACGGGCCGCACGGATATGTCGGTGGCGCTACGCCTGGAGATACGCTTGTAGGCGCGACCCCGATCGCGCAATACCGCCGCAAATTCCTCATTGAGCGCGACTGCGGTCGCACCTACAATCAATGCATGGCTAACACCAAAAAAACCCTGCTTCTCACTGGCGCTTCGCGCGGCATCGGGCATGCGACCGTCAAGCATTTTCATGCGGCGGAATGGCGCGTGATCACCGTGTCCCGACAGCCGTTCGACAAAATTTGTCCCTGGCCTCAAGGCGAAAAGGATCACATTCAGGCAGACCTGAATGACGTCGATCAGTATCCTGACATGATCGCGAAAATTCGCAGCAAACTGGCGGAACCAGAGACCGGTGGCAAGCTGGCTGCACTGGTGAACAACGCAGGCATTTCGCCAAAACTTGAAGGCGGACGCCGCATGGGCGCGCTCGATACGAGCTTGGCCACCTGGCAGAACGTGTTCAACGTCAATCTCTTCGCGCCAGCGCTGCTTGGGCAGGGTTTGTTTGAAGAGTTGAAAGCAGCACAAGGTAGCGTCGTCAACGTGACGTCAATCGCAGGGTCGAAGGTCCATCCGTTTGCTGGCGCGGCCTATGCCTCGTCGAAGGCGGCGCTGGCGACGCTCACACGGGAATTAGCGAGAGATTTCGGGCCGCACGGGGTGCGCGTGAACGCCATTGCGCCGGGGGAAATTGACACATCGATTCTTTCGCCCGGAACCGATGACATCGTACAGCGTGAAATTCCCATGCGGCGCCTAGGCAAACCGTCGGAGGTGGCGCAGTTGATTTATTTTCTATGTACTTCGCAGAGTTCGTATGTGAACGGGGCGGAGATACATGTCAACGGCGGCGAACACGTCTAATGCGCTGCTGCGCGGGCGGGATGCTTCGTTGCGCACGACCTCGCGTACGTGTGTACGCGTCGGTCGAGCGCGCCTCGCCTGCCGCCCGCTCGCGACGCGCATTGGCTCCTTGTTGGCCTGCACAGAAGTCCCCTCTCCCCTCGTGGGAGAGGGCTAGGGAGAGGGGGCAGTTGGAACTCAGAATTTCGTTGCCACAGCCGCTTAAGTTCGGGGCTCTATGACGCTCTGGCGCGCACTCCTTCGTTTCCTCAAAGGCGATGGCATCGTCTACTCCGGGTATCTGGCGTTTCTCTCCTTGCTGATCTTGCTGCCTGTGCTTGGTGTGTTGTTCTGGCTGTCGCAGCAGAGCGCGATCATCCGCACAGCGGACGCAGCGCTTCGCGATTTTTTGTTCACCAATCTGTTTCCGGACACTGCAAAGCAGGTGCTTGCCGTGGTTGACCAGTTGCGTGCCAACGCGCGTGGTCTTGGCATGGCGGGTGTGGTGATCATTGTGGCCGATGCGTTGTTGAAAGCTTTGGCGCTGGACGCAGCGATTGATCGCATTTGGGGTTCGCCAAAGCGAAGTGTGTTCGCAGCGCTTCGCGGCGTGATTGTGTTGATTGTGCTGGTGCCGATAGTCGTTGGCACGCTGTTCCTGGCCATTCGTTTCGTTGCAGCGTTTCTCGGCCACCTCATGCCGTCGCTGCGTCTGGGTGTGCAAAGCGTGTTTGAACCGATTGAAATTGCGCTACCGCTCATTACCGCACTTGCGCTTCTCTACCGCTGGGGGCCAACGCACCATCCTTCATGGAAATCACCCGTTGCGTCGGCCACGCTGATTACGATTCTGATCGAACTGGCGCGTTACCTGATCACGCATTACTTCGCGCAGCTGCAACAGGTCAAATCACTCTACGGCGCATTCATCGCTTACCCGGTGATTTTGTTGACGCTCTTTGCCATCTGGGGGTTGGTGCTCTATGGCGCGGCGCTGGTAGCGGAGGGATTTGGCGGCGAGCTGCGTTGGCCCGGACGCAGCGCCACAGTGAAGCGCCGTGCCCGCTGATAGCGTCTTCGTCACGTTCACGGCACTCGCCGACGAGCCTTGGCGTCTGGTCGAAATCGTCGCGCTGTCGCTCAAGGTCAGCGGCGCAGCGACATTGTGCGCAGCAGTGATTGGCCTGCCGGTCGGAGCACTGGTGGCCTTGTCGCGCCGTGTGTGGCGACAGCCTGCTTTGGTCGTGCTTAACGCCATGATGGGCTTGCCGCCAGTCGTGGTGGGACTGGTTGTGTATCTGTTGCTTTCGCGCAGCGGTCCGCTCGGTCTGCTGGGATGGCTCTTCACACCAACCGGCATGGTGTTCGCGCAGACGCTCTTGATCGCGCCCATCATCGCTGCACTTGCGCGGCAGACCATCGAGGACGCGCATCTCGAATATCGGGACTGGTTTGACTCGATGGGACTCAGCACAGCGGCGCGCGCGCGAACACTGCTGAGGGAAACGCGCTTTTCACTGCTGGTCGTTTTGCTCGCAGGCTTTGGCCGCGCTATTGCCGAAGTGGGCGCCGTGATGATCGTTGGCGGAAATATTGCCGGGGCGACGCGCGTCATGACAACGAGCATTGCGCTTGAGACTTCAAAAGGTGATTTGCCCATCGCCATCGCCCTCGGTGTGGTGCTGCTGGCAGTGGTTCTCGTGATCAATGGGCTCGCACAGTGGCTCAAGTTTTGGCGTGAACGTCGCTATGGCTGAGCCGCTGCAAAATCATCCTGCCGCAGACCTTTCGCCATTGATCAGTTTGAGCTCGGTGCGCGTCACCGCTGTCGACGGTAAAGTGTTGCTTGACATCCCGGCGCTTGCCATAGCGTCCGGTGAGCGCGTGGCCGTGCTCGGTGCTAATGGTGCGGGCAAGTCCACGCTACTGCGCATCATCAATCGGCTCTCGCCGGTAGCGGTTGGGGACATTTTCGCTCCGGGACGAAAAGAGCAGGCGCTCATCTTTCACAAGCCGCCGCTGTTGCGCCGCACGGTGATCGAAAACGTGAGTTTCGTGCTGCGTGCGCAAGGCGAGACTTCCGCCACCGCTCAGTCGCGCGCATTTGACGCGCTGACGGCGTGCGGGCTCGCCCCGCTTGCGAGCCGCTATGCGCGATCCTTATCGGCTGGCGAGCAGCAACGGGTTTCGCTCGCGCGCGTATGGGCATGCGCACCGCGCCTCTTACTTGCCGATGAACCGACGGCCAATCTCTCACCCGCTGCGACGCGCGACGTCGAGCAGTTAATTGTCTCGGTGCACGCCAGCGGTACGACACTGGTGCTCACGACACATAGTCTCGCCCAGGCGAGACGTCTCGCTACACGAATCCTGTTTCTCGACGAAGGACGCATCGTTGAGGATCGACCCATGCCTGATTTTTTTGCCGGACCACGGAGCGCAATCGCACGCGCCTATGTCCGGGCGGAAGCGTTATGACCTCCAAAGCACTTATCCACGCAATCCTTACGAGCATCGTTTCGCTGATTTTTCTGAATATTGCGCACGCGGGCGCGGCGCTCGTTGTTGCCTCAACGACATCGACTGAACAGTCGGGACTCCTTGCTCATCTGCTGCCAGCATTTCAAAAAGCGTCGGGAGTGAATGTAAACATCGTTGCGCTAGGAACCGGTCAGGCGCTCGACGTAGGTCGTCGCGGCGACGCGGATGTGGTCTTTGTTCACGATCAAGCGGCTGAAGAGAAATTCATCTCGGAGGGGGCAGGCATTGAGCGTATTGCCGTGATGTACAACGACTTTGTCCTCATTGGCCCCACCAATGACCCGGCCAGAGCGACGGGCAAGGACATTGTGACGGGTCTGAAAGCGGTGTATGCCAACAGGGCTGCATTCGTCTCGCGCGGCGACAAGAGTGGTACTCATGCCGCCGAGTTGCGCTACTGGAAAATGGCGGTCCTTGACCCGGCGGTAGAGAAACAGACCTGGTATCGCGACACCGGATCCGGCATGGGTTCAGCGCTCAACACGGCCGCCGCTATGAACGCCTACGTCATCGCTGATCGTGGCACCTGGCTCTCGTTCAAAAATCGCCAGAATCTGAAAATTATCGTCGAAGGTGACGCCAAACTGTTCAATCAATACGGTGTGATTCTCGTGAGCCCGAAAAAACATCCGCATGTGAAGGCTGCGGCGGGTCAGAAATTCATTGACTGGCTGGTAAGCACTGAAGGGCAGGCGACGATTGCGGGCTACAAGATTGGCGGCGAGCAGCTCTTTTTTCCGAATGCGGCCAGGTAGATATTCAATCTTGTAGCGACGTGAGTGGCAGATACCCTCGAGGTGACGAGTTGGTAATATGCCGACAGCCCCATCAGAAATAAAATACCTGTGCCATCTAATACTCCATTGACCGATACTGCTGCTAGCACGCCTCTTACTATTGGCGAGGTCGCCCAGCGCATCATGCTTATTCGCGGCCAACGGGTAATGTTGGACTCTGACTTGGCGGCCTTTTATGGCGAGACGACAAAGCGGCTTAACCAGCAGGTCAACCGCAATCGTGAGCGCTTTCCTGATGACTTCATGTTTCAGTTGGACGCGCAAGAGTTTGCCAACTTGAGGTTGCAATTTGCAACCTCAAGTTTGAAGGGCGATCACGGCGGGCGACGTTATGCGCCGATGGCGTTTACTGAGCATGGAGCGATCATGGCTTCAATGGTGCTGGGGAGCACACGCGCTACCGCGTTGAGCGTGCATGTGGTTAGGGCCTTTGTCGACCTGCGCGGCGTGGTGGCTAGCAACCAGGCGCTGGCGGGCAAAGTGCATTCGCTAGAGCGCAAAGTGTCTGTGCATGAACGCAATATTGCAGAACTGGTGGATTCGATGGCAGAACTACTGGCTGCGCCCGCACCACCACTCAAGCGTCCTATCGGTTTCATCACACCAGAAGATAAATCGGCGCCCATAACGAAGCGCTCGTGGTCAGTGAAAGCAGTCAAAAAAGCGAAGTAGTCTCGTCCCTATAATCCACCTGTGCTTTTTCCTTCATCAAACCGATCACCTAAAGCTTTGTGGAGCCGCGTCGCTGCTTTCCTGAGCTTTGTGGCGGTGTTGTCTGCATTGCTTGCACCTGCATCCATGCTGGCCGAAGAGGTGCGCACCGGCAAACTGGGCGGGCTTTGCATGGTGAAGACATCGCTCAGTGGCTCTGGCGATGTTGCGGGTGATTTTGGAAATTCCAGTTCCCACTGCGATGCATGCACGTCACTGGCTCACACTTTGCCGCCTTTGCTTGCACAGCTACTGCCTACCCAGCCTGGTCAACAGATCGCTGGCGTTGATTTAACGTTTGATCTAGCCGCACGCACAAGCGGCCTGCCGCCCA
>JAYVPF010000287.1:0-14527 GCA_043757535.1 Burkholderiales bacterium | reverse complement strand
CAATGCGCTCGCCGCCATATCGTGTGTCGCGCAGCGGTCGCTGGGCGCGGTTTTCGAGATATTCATGTTCTTCACGGCAGTCGAACGTACTGGACAATTGTCCCGCTACGATCCCTAAAACCGTGAAATACGCCGATGCCATCAAAAAAACCGCTGTAGGTAAATTGGAGGCGAACCGCTTGCTTTGTGGCGAAGCTCATTCCGGCACACACATCACGAAGCCTTCATCGACCCAACCTTTGGCAACGACCTCGTTGATGTCAGCGCGGCTCGCGGTGAAGCGATGATTCGAGTCGTAATTCTTCTTGCCCGCAGCCGTGTAAGCGGCGTTGTAGGCGCGATAAAGCGGAATGGATTTCACCGGACACATCGGCGGCGATCCGGCTACGGCGGCGGGCGTCGGCACGCTTGCTGAGAACACCTTGCCCTCGAAGTTCAATTGTTGTCGAATGGTCGGAGTGGGTTTGGTTTGCAGTGCTTTAAAGAAGTCACACTCCTTATCGTCGGCGGTGTAGAAATGCGAATTCGGTCCCGGACTCACGCTGCCGTAAAACCGGCAGACTGATACATAGCCACCCGAATTGAACTTGCCGCCGCTTCGCGACCATTTCCCCGGCGCACCGGAATCGAGCAAGGCACGATCTGCGTCGCTCGCCGCGTAGAAATACACGCCACCGGGTGCGTTCGGGAAATCAAGCGTGTTTTGGTATTCGGTGATTTCGCCTTCTATGATCGGGGGCGGTAGAGAGAGTAGGACAAACTCATAGTCCTTGCCTAAAAAACCAGGCCAATACCTGAACGCGGGCAATCGCGAGAGAGTTGACGCGTCCCAATCGAGTTGGCTCTCAACCAGCCCCAAATTTAACCCCCAGTAAAGCGTAAGCCAAGGGTTGCCATCTCGCGTCTGAACCATGGTGGATGCTTCGTAAATACCGCCGTCGTAGGCTTTGCGTCGGATCGGCGCGCCAAAGCTGAAGCGGTCTGAGAAATTCCCCCCACCGCTGCTGTCGGACAGACCGCTGTCGTAGCACCCATTGGCATAGAACGCGTACGTAGATCGCGTGTATTCGCTATCTGCCACAAAAGGCTGCGGCTTTAGGATCAGACTGCACTGCTGCGCGATTTCCGCGGCGAGATACAACATTGGAAGCGCACGATATGTCCCCGCGTTCTGCAGATAGGAGGCAAATGACTCGACTTCAGTTAAACGCGGGTCAACAGGGCCAGCCCGCAAGTCTCTGCGCCGCGATACGCGCGGCGGTGAGTTTCTTGGTACGGCGACGGGGCCAGTGTAGTAAACACAGGCGCTAAGGGAGTATCCCTTGTCCGCTTGCGGTGAGCAGTAGTGAACGTAGTATTTCTCTAGCGTGTCCTGTGCGGCTACAGAATGAAAGGAAAGCAACATGGCGACCGCGATTGATGCTCGACAAAGTTTTAACGCGCTCGGTGCAGTGCGAGTAGCTAAATATTCTGCGGCAAACACTAATTGCATGGAACTGGGATCAGACTGTAGTTTAAAGATCGAGACGCAACGCCAAAACGCCGGGAAAAGGAGAGATCGACGATTGCCCATGGCAGCGCGGCCCTGCGATCGCCTGCGCCATCGCCAACACGATCAGGGCATGGGCACCGATTTCTGCAAAGGGTAATTGTCTGGATGCGCGGTTGGTGTCAGCGGCGAACGCTGATTGATGTCGGACGGCGCTTACATGATGAGCGTGACAAGCTTCCAGCATGTCGCCAACGGTGCTGTGGCAGCAAAGAAAGCAGGGCAATTGCTGTAGCAGGGCGGACAGTGCCCGCATAGTAGGCCCCCTCGAAGCGCCATACAAATGCGGCTGCGCCGACACGTTCACGGGGCGGGTAGTGCCCGCTCTTGAGAACCGTACGAGCTATCCGTCAACTCCAAAAAAAGCCCGCAGGGCTTTCGCCGTGCGGGCTGTTTGAGCAGAGGAATAAAACTACAGTTTTTGCGACTGCATGAAGGTGTCGAAGCTCATCTCGGTGAAGCGGAACCACAGGTTCGCATCAGCACGGAACTTCGAGTAGTCGTCGTACACTTTTTTCCAGGTTGGATTCTTCGCGGACAGCTCTGAATACAGATCCATCGACTCTTTGAACGCCTTGTCCATCAAATCTTTCGGGAAGCGATGCAGCTTGGTGCCGCCCGCTACGAGTTGCTTCAATGCGCCAGGGTTCTTGGCATCGTACCGGGCCTGCATATCGGTGTGCGCGAACGCGGCAGCGTTCTCAACGATGGCCTTGTATTCAGGCGTCAATGCATCGTAGGCTTTTTGATTGACATACAGGTCAAGCTGCGGGCCACCTTCCCACCAGCCGGGGTAGTAATAATTGGGCGCGACTTTGTTGAAGCCGAGCTTCTGGTCATCGTACGGGCCGACCCATTCGCACGCGTCAATGGTGCCCTTTTCCAGCGCCTGATAAATCTCGCCACCGGGAATGTTTTGTGGCACTGCACCTAGGCGTGAGCATACTTTGCCAGCAAAGCCGCCAACGCGGAATTTCAGGCCCTTGAAATCTTCAACCGTCTTGATTTCTTTTCGGAACCAGCCGCCCATTTGCGCACCTGTATTGCCCATCGGGAAGTGGATCATGCTGTACTTGGCGTAGAACTCACGCATCAGCTTGAGGCCATTGCCTTCATACTGCCATGCGGTCATCTGGCGGCTGTTCAAGCCAAACGGAATCGCGCAGCCGAGCGCGAACGTGTCGTCTTTGCCGAAGTAGTAATAAGGCGCAGTGTGACCCGCTTCAACGGTGCCGTTTTGCACGGCATCGACCAGACCCGCAGTCGGCACGATTTCGCCTGCGGCATGAACCGAAATCTGAAACTTGCCGCCGGTCATCTTGCCGACTTGCGCCGCGAAAACCTCAGCAGCGCCGTAAATCGTGTCGAGCGATTTTGGGAATGCTGAAGTCAAACGCCAACGCACTGCGGGCGATTGACCGATGACGGCAGGTGCAGCCAGAACTGCACCACCAGTGGCGGCACTTGCTGCAGCCTTGGTTAGAAAATCACGACGTTGCATAGCTTCTCCTGAATTTGCCTGAATGTGTTTTTTAGCTCGCGTTCAATGCAAATCGAACGCGACATGTACCTGATCGAAATCCGGCCCTACTTGATTGTAGAAGTGTGTAAATCGTGTCGGTCACGGGTTTTCCCCGAAGGTTGGGTGAACGAGTACTTTGCGCACAAAACCCGTGCATAAAATCGTTAGCCCTGCCGCGCTAACGATGGCGGCCTACAACATCTAGGGGGATACCCATGGTCGCTCCAATTCGCGTGTTCGTTGCGCTTGTCACGATGCTTGCCACGTTCGTCGTCCACGCGGCGAGCCCAATGATCGGCCCGGTGCCGCTCGACTTCATCCTGTTCGCCGGTGTGCTTGCGGGTGTAGCGCTGCTGCACAGGCACTCGCTCAAAGTCGCTGTGGGCGGCGCGGTTGTGATTGCGCTGTACAAAATTTTGATCGCGGGATTGAAGACCGGCGACGGCGTGTCCGGCTTCGTTCGTCATCTCGGGCATGAGTGGGTTTTGCTGGCTAATCTTTTGTGCCTGCTGGTGGGCTTCGCGTTGTTGTCGAATCATTTCGAGGACAGCAAAGTACCCAAAGTGTTGCCTCATTTTTTGCCTGACGACTGGAAGGGTGGCTTCGTCCTGTTGATTCTGGTGTTTGTGTTGTCGAGTTTTCTCGACAACATTGCGGCGGCATTGATCGGTGGCACGGTTGCCTCGGCGGTGTTCCGGAAGAAAGTGCACATCGGCTATCTTGCCGGCATCGTGGCGGCGTCGAACGGGGGCGGTTCCGGCTCGGTGGTGGGCGACACGACGACCACGATGCTGTGGCTCGCGGGCGCCTCGCCGCTCGCCGTGCTCGACGCCTACGTCGCAGCGAGCGTCGCGGTAGTCATCGTCGGGGTTGTTGCGTCAAAGCAGCAGCAGGCGTATTCGCCGATCATCAAGGACGCCAAGGTCGAGCATCGCATTGATTGGGTGCGCGTGGGCATCGTGTTCTGGATTCTCGCCGTCGCCATTATCGCCAACGTGCTGATCAACACACGCTTCGGCGATCTTGGCGAGCGCTTCCCGGTGTTGGGCGTGGCCGTGTGGGTCGCAATTCTCGTCGCCGTTCCGATCCGCAAGCCGGATTGGTCGCTGGTGCCGGATGCGGCGAAAGGCGCTGTATTTCTTTTATCGCTCGTACTGTGCGCATCGATGATGCCCGTGGATCATTTGCCCAACGCCTCCTGGCAAACCGCGCTTGGCCTAGGCTTTGTATCGGCGGTGTTCGACAACATTCCGTTGACCGCGCTCGCGATCAAGCAGGGCGGTTACGACTGGGGCATGCTCGCTTATTGCGTCGGCTTTGGCGGCTCTATGATCTGGTTTGGCTCATCGGCAGGTGTCGCGTTGTCAAGCCAGTTTCCCGAGGCGCGTAACGCTTTGCAGTGGGTGAAGCAGGGCTGGCATGTGGCCGTCGCGTACGTTGTTGGTTTCGCAGTGATGCTCGTGCTCACCGGGTGGCATCCTACGTCGTTGAAGGCGGTTTCGTAGCGGCTGCTCGGCGTTTTGCCCCCTCCCCCCCGGAGGGAGAGGGTTGGGGAGAGGGGGCGGTAGCATAGGGAATCACGGTTGCTTTATGTTGCACCGTCCCCCTCTCCCCCAGCCCCTCCCCCGCCGAGGGGGAGGGGAGTAGGCCTAAACTAAAGCCATGCACCCCGACACCATCCAGATCATCGGCGCCACGCTCTTTGCGTTGGCCGTCGTTCACACCTTCTCCGTCAGCTATTTCGAGCGCCTTGCGCACCGCTATCCAACGCACGCGGGCGCATTTCATTTCCTCGGCGAAGTGGAAGTGGTGTTCGGTTTCTGGGCGCTCGTGTTTGTCGCGTTCAAGTTCGCCATCACCGGCAAAACGGCAACGGTTGATTACATCGAAGGTCGTAACTTCACCGAGCCGTTGTTCGTGTTTGTGGTGATGGTGATCGCGGCGAGCAAACCCATCGTCGAACTCGCGAGCGTGCTCGTACGCGGGCTCACGCGGGGCCTCTGCTGGGGCCTATCGTCCTTTGCACCCGTGCGTTCACGGAGCAAGCCGATGGTGTTCTATTTCGTCGTTTTGGGTGTCGTGCCGCTGCTCGGCTCATTCATCACCGAGCCCGCCGCGATGACGCTCGCGGCGCTCTTGTTGCGCGATCATTTTTTCGCAAAAAACATTTCCACGCGCCTGAAATACGCCACGCTCGGCGTACTGTTCGTGAACATCTCCATCGGCGGCACGCTCACCGCTTACGCCGCGCCGCCTGTGCTGATGGTCGCGCAAACGTGGAAGTGGGACACCGCATTCATGATCGAAAATTTCGGCTGGCGTGCGGCGCTGGCGGTAGGCGTGAATGCGCTCGCGATCACGCTGATCTTGGCCAAGGAATTGCGTCACATTCCCTATCAAGCGACCGACGGAAACCACACCAGCGTGCCGTGGCCCGTCATCATCGTGTCCCTGTGTTTCCTCGCGATTGTGATTGTGTTCGCGCATCACGAATCGGTGTTCATTGGCATCTTTTTGTTCTTCCTCGGCTTCGCCAGCGCGTACGAAAAATATCAGGACAAATTGATGTTGCGCGAGGCTTTGCTGGTCGGGTTTTTCCTCGCGGGACTGGTCGTTTTGGGCGCGCAGCAGCAGTGGTGGTTGCAGCCGCTGCTGACCGGAATGTCACCGAACGCCGCGTTCTGGGGTGCAACCGCTTTGACCGCGATTACCGACAACGCGGCGCTGACGTATCTCGCTTCGCTGGTGCCCGGTTTATCCGATGAATTCAAGTACATGGTCGTCGCCGGAGCGGTCACGGGCGGCGGTTTGACGGTGATCGCGAATGCGCCGAACCCGGCGGGTTACGCGATCCTGAAAGGCGAATTTCCCGAGCACTTGATCGGCGCAGGTGGGCTGTTGCTCGCGGCCATTCCACCAACGCTTGTCGCAGCAATTTGCCTCTGGGGACTGCGCTAAATCCTCTCTCGTGCGGTCATTCTCGCCCCGCCCACACGCAAAACTCAGGCGACTATTCCGACGGGCGGGAATCCAGACAACCACCTGCATCCGCTCATCCACGAGCCAACCTCAAGCCCCGGTCTGGATCGCCGCCTTCAGCGAGGATGACGACCAAAATTCAGCGAGGATGTCGGCTAAAAAATCGATCAGCTTTGCGTTAAAAGCGCCGCTGTACCGGGGCTAAAGCCAAATTATCGCATTTATCGAGAAATGCAGATTATCGCATCCAGCCCCCATGAAAACGTCATTGCAGGAAAAAGCTGAACGCCGTACAGACCACCTCCAACTATAATTCTGACAAGCGTGTAACTGGCGTAAGCGCCGCTCAAATTGGGCGACGTCTGAGAGGGAGCCACCCTCAGGAAGCACGCTGTTTGTGGCGGTATTTTTCGTCGCGAAAGTAGCCGTCCGCCTGGGCAACAAAACTCCATTTAAAAGGATCATGCCCCCATGTCGTTGAATAGCGCGCGCCCCGAATTTTTTGTCTCCTCGCTGTCTCAAGTTGACCCCGAAGTGTTCGCTGTCGTCGAGTCAGAAAATCAGCGTCAGGAAGACCACATCGAGCTTATCGCCTCCGAAAATTACGCCAGCAAGGCCGTGATGGAAGCACAAGGCTCGCAGCTCACCAACAAATACGCCGAGGGCTATCCAGGCCGTCGTTATTACGGCGGCTGCGAGTATGTCGACATCGCCGAAACGCTCGCGATCGAGCGGCTGAAAACGCTGTTTGGTGCCAAGTTCGTCAACGTGCAGCCGCACTCCGGTGCGCAGGCCAACATGGCGGTGTACTTCGTCCTCATGCAGCCGGGTGACGCGTTCCTCGGCCTCTCGCTCGCCGAGGGTGGCCACCTCACGCACGGCATGGCGTTGAACGTCAGCGGCAAATGGTTCACGCCGCACGCCTACGGCCTCAAAGCCGACGAATCGATTGACTATGAAGCGATGCGTGTGAAGGCGCACGCGGTCAAACCCAAAATGATTATCGGCGGCGGTTCAGCGTATTCGCTCAAATGGGACTGGGCCAAGATGCGCGAAATCGCCGATGAAGTCGGCGCAAAACTGTGGGTCGACATGGCGCACTACGCGGGCCTGATCGCGGCGGGCGTGTATCCGAACCCAATGCCGCATGCGCACGTCGTCACCAGCACCACGCACAAAACGCTGCGCGGCCCACGCGGCGGCATCATCCTCACCAACGACGAAGACCTCGCGAAAAAACTCAACAGCGCCATCTTTCCCGGCCTGCAAGGCGGCCCGCTGATGCACATCATCGCCGCCAAGGCCGTCGCCTTCGGCGAAGCCCTGAAGCCTGAGTTCAAAACGTATCAGGCGCAAGTCCTCAAGAACGCCGACGTGCTCGCCAAAACGCTAGTCGAGCGTGGCCTGCGCATCGTCAGCGGCGGCACCGAATCACACCTCATGCTGGTCGATCTGCGCGCCAAAAAAATCACCGGCAAAGAAGCAGAAAACGTGCTGCATAAAGCGCATATGACCTGCAACAAAAACGCCATCCCCAACGACCCGGAAAAACCGATGGTCACGAGTGGTATTCGCTTGGGCTCACCTGCGTTCACGACGCGTGGGTTTAAGGAGGCGGAAGCAAAGATGGTCGGCAACTTTATTGCTGATGTGCTCGATGCGCCGAATGATGAGGCGGTGATTGCGCGTGTGCGAGGGGAAGTTGCTGCGCTTTGTGGGCGGTTTCCGGTTTATCGGTGATTCGCACCTTTTTGATCCGCTGGTTTGGTAAGCATAACAATCGAGGTAAATAGTGGAAGAAATAGTCAAAGTTGTCGTTCCCGCCGTAGTTGGGCTGATCGCTGGCGCCATTGGCTCGCTGATCGCTCCATGGGTCAACTGGGGCATTGAGAAACGTAAACTTCAGCTTGCTGCACGGCGCGAATTCATCGCCGCAGCGAGAAAGGCGCTTGACGACAGCCCGAGCAAGAGAGACTTCCGAGAAAGTGGCTTTTACTCACAGCTTCGTCCTTTGCTTTCAGCGTCTGTGCGCGAATCAATTGAATCAGACACGATTGTTGTCCAACTTGGGGGTCGTGGATCGGGGGCTGATAATTTTGTGCCGCAGGTTCTGGACGAAATCCATGCCTTGGAAAAGAAGTGGGAACTGTTCTAGGGCCGTAGGGCAGAACGCTTGCGGTTCTGCCGAATACGGCGGTGTCAAGCAACGCGGTTAAATTGCCTTCGGTACTGACACGAGGCGGAACCGCAAGCGTTCCGCCCTACAATCTGGTAAGCGCAATCACCCAGATTCGGAGCCAACAAATGGAATTGACCGCTGTACTGACGCATGCCGAAGAAGGCGGTTTCGTTGCGTTGAATCCCGAGACAGGAACGACCACGCAAGGCGAAACTGTCGAGGAGGCGGTCGACAATCTGCGCGAAGCAACTGCCCTGTACTTGTCCGAATTTCCAATGCCAGCGATGGGGCATCCGTTGGTAACCATGTTTACGGTTCCATCTGCATCGGGTGCGCCGCACGCGACGCATGCCTAAGCTTCCGCGAGTCGCAGGCGCGGAGATTGTCCGTGCGCTAGAGCGACTCGGATTTGTACGAATTCGTCAGAGCGGCAGTCATGTCATTCTGAGACGCGGCAACAAGGGCTGCGTCGTTCCCCTGCATTCGGAAGTCAAAGTCGGTACGCTTGCCGGTGTTTTGCGTCAGGCGCAAGTGTCCTCTGAAGATTTCACGCAAGCGCTGTAGATTCCGGCTGCGTTGGTCGCAACGCTCGCGATTCTGGCTTGTGCCATCGCAGAAGGCATCTTAACAACGCCGCACCACGCAACCGCGTCCGGCGGAACCGCAAGCCTTCCGCTCTACGTGAGATGTCACTAGCAGGAAAGGTACGCCACGATGAAGACACAACACAATTCCCCGCACCCTGGTGCCACACTGCGTGAAGACGTTCTGCCCGCGCTCGGTCTGACGGTGACGGATGCCGCTAACCAATTGGGCGTCACGCGCCCAGCGCTGTCGCGGGTGCTCAACAAGCATGCAGCGATTTCGCCCGAGATGGCGCGGCGCATCGAACCATGGCTCGGCGCTGACCGCGGTGGCCGCGCCGAAATATGGCTCGGCATGCAGCTTGATTACGATCTTTGGCATGCGCGCAAACGTCCAGCACCTAAGGTGAAGCGTGCGCCTGCAGCGATTGTGTTTGCATAGCGAGTGACGCACGCGTGTCCCTGATGTGTTCCCAAGAGAGTGAGCCCGATGAAAAAACTTGATGCTTTTGAGAAAGACTTGCTCGCCGCCTATGAAGCGGGCGAAATCAAATCCACGTCTCCGACCAAACGCGACCTGAATAAATTCAAGGCGGCGGCGACGACCACCTTCATCAAGGATCGGCGAATCAATATCCGCCTTTCGTCCCCAGACTTGATGGACATTCAAGCGCGCGCGCTGGAAGAGGGCATTCCGTACCGGACATTCATCGTGAGTGTGCTGCACAAGTTCGCCTCGGGACGGCTGCGGGAAACGCCTTCGAATCTGGCAGCAAATTCGAGCGAGCGGACCGTCAAGCGTCGGGCTGGGTAGCCTGTTTAATTGGGAGCGCTCTCGGTGCCAGCTCGCGTAGGTTGGAACGCTCGCGGTTCCGACTTGTGTCCCAGCCGAAGGCATTTCAATCAACAACAGCGCAGCATCTAATCGCGTTCGGCGGAACCGCTTTGCGTTCCGCCCTATAGTTTTTGGTAACGTGCCCGCGCGCGAGGCCGTGTGATTCGCACTTGCACGCCGTTGTGACGCTTTTTTCTCGCTGATAGCTTTTTATTGAAGCATCCGTTCAATGAGGGCTGCAACCGAAATATTGATGAAATCGACTATTGCAAAAAATCGTCGTCAGCCCCGGTAAGTCGGTGCTTTTACGAAAAAGCTGCTGGCGAGAAATCTACTGCATGCGATCCCGATTTGGCCTTGTCCAAGCGTCCGCAGATCGTATTTCATTGCCCGAACATCAGCCGTGCTCAATCTCTGCGCCCGCCCGTCGCGTCCGATGCGGCCGTCGACAGCGAGCGCGTCATGCGCAGCCCGGCCGCTGCGCCGAGCCAGCCGCTCCAGCCTCGTGAGAAGTAGTGCTGACGATCCCACAGCATGGCCACTGGCCACGACTCCGCTAACAGCAGGCGATGAACGCGCGCGACGTCTTCGCGTCGGCGCGTCTGTTGCATCGATGATTCATGGCGCATGACGCTATTGATGAAGCGCAGATTGCGCGCTTCGTCGCGCGTCGGTGCGCTGTCTTCCGAGCCGACCATCCATCGTGTGAGCGGGAACAGACGGGCGAACACTTCAGAAAACAGCACCGGTGTTCCGGTGTCGCATCCGAGCAGAATCAATGTTCTTACCCGCCCGAATGTCGCCGGAAATTCAGCGTCGATGCGCACCAGATCGTTGATGTCCATCTGCGCAATCTCGCCGCGAAAATAGCCGTTGCTGTGGTGTCCCGAAATCACCACAATGTCAATGGCCGAGATCACATCCGCCGGAATCTGGTTCAAGTCCTCCAGCATGTGTTCGACGCCGTAGTGACGCGTCAAACCGGCGCGCTCGGTTTCCAATTGCTGCAGCGCGCCCCACAGCACGCGACACTCGGCAACGCGCGACGGCGGGCAAAGTGTGGCCGCGCGCGTTGTTGTGACAATGCGTCGCTGCACGTCGAGGATGTCGTCTCTCTGACGCGCATCAAGCCGCTTCGCGCTGGGGATCACAAACATCGCACTATCGCGCGGCAACGCCGCACGCACCGCCCGTATCTCGGCATCGGCATTGTTCAAATCAATGAACAAAACGCTGGTGCGCGCTTGAGTGATTCCAACGCTCAACAACAACGTTGCGAATACAGCGCACAACGCATGTGGAAATTGACGGCTGCGTTTGCCACTCAGTGTGCTGCATATTTTCGTACCTCGCCAGCCCATCAGACGCCCCTTAGCGCATCATCGCGCTGCATTTTTTGTTCCGTCATTTTCAATGCATCTTAATGCATCAATTGCCTGCGTTCGCGCTACGCCCGATTTCGGCGTGAAACTCGACGTGAAGTCCGGCGGCGATCAGCGCCGACCACCATGCAACGTGAAGATTGCGAATGGTCTGTACGTCATCCGCCACGCCCATCAGATTGAGACGAATGCCGCGCACGCCGTCAGCGTACAGCGTTAGCAGTTCGGCATCTGTGGCTGATGCACGCACAGCTGCGACGCCTCGCAACGCGCGCGGGCGCTGCGCGAGCGTGGTCAGAAGCACGCGGTTGTCGGTGGCCAGAAAACTCGGCTGCACATCGACTCCGCGCGTCACTTCCGATGGCGACGATTACGTTTCCCAATCAGCGAGCGACGCCGCGTACTCCACCGCGTAGCGTGCTTCAGCAGCGCGACTTTCCGCGTTAAAAACATGAAAATGACAGTCACAAACGGGTGCGCCTGCTTCAGGCGGAGCGCTATTTTTTGACTTCGCTTGCAGGATAGTCCTCTAGAGGTCTAGAATTTGTGCTGCCTACAAAATTCGCTATACAAACAATCAACCGCAACCCGCCACCATGACTTTGCTCATCTCTCAACCTGGCAACGAGACCGGTGTTGCTGACGCGGCGCCTGGCCAGAGCCGATACGGCTGGCTGGCATCGACGCTGCGCGGTCGCATCACACGCGGTGAGTGGGCACCGGGCAGCGCGATTGCCGCCGAGACGCAGCTTGCCAAGGTACACGGCGTGGCATTGGGCACGATGCGGCAGGCGATTGCGGTGCTGGTGTCTGAAGGTTTGCTTGAGCGTGTGCACGGTCGCGGCACCTTTGTGTCGTCGGGTATCGGAGACGCGAGTCTGCTGCGTTTTTTCCGCTTTCGCGCAGGCGCAGCGACACCGGCCACGGCAGCGAACGAAGTCCCGAAATCGCATGTCGTGGAGAAGCGAGTTGTCAAAGCGACCGACGAGATTGCCAGTGCGTTGGGCGTGACGCCCCGCAGCAACGTGCTTGCGTTGACCCGCGTGCGAACGCTGGCGGCTGTGCCGTGCCTGTTCGAGCGCATCTGGTTACCGTTGCCAACGTTTCATGCACTTGCTACGTTGAACAAGTCGCAATGGGACGATTTCCTTTACCCTATGTTTCAGCGTTTGTGTGGCGTGACAGTGCACAAGGCGGACGATAACGTGACGTTTTGTCTGGCGACGGTAGATGTCGCGCAACCGTTGCTGATGCGCATTAAAGCGCCGTGTGCCCGCGTTGAGCGTCACGCCTTCGACATGGCAGGGCGCTGTGTGGAGCTGCGCCATTCGTTCGGCGACGCGCTTTTTTTTCATTACACGGCGCATCTGCGCTGACTTAGAACTTGTCCGCAAATAAACCGCGATGCCTGACTTGCCTTTTTTTGCCTCACTCTTCGTTGCGCTTTTTTGCAATAGCTCGCTATTGCTGCAAAAGACGCGCCTCGATTGAGTCAAAAATTGCTGCGTCATGCATTCGCTCTTATTTACGGACAAGTTCTTAGTCGTAAAAATTATTCAGGAGGAAATGCAATGTCTTTCAGACTCATTCGCGATCTGGTTTTGTTTTCGCTCGCAGGGGTGACTACATCGGCGCACAGTCAGGCCTGGTCGACCAAGCCGATTTCTCTCGTTGTGACCTATCCTGCGGGCGGCGGCGCGGATACGATGGCGCGGCTGCTTGCACCGAAACTCGGCGAAGCACTCGGACAGCCCGTCATCATCGAAATCAAGTCCGCCGCAAGAGGTCCGATGGGTGCCAGCGTTGTGGCAAAGGCCGCACCCGACGGCTACACGCTGATGCTGGATGCATCGTCGTTCGCAGTGAATCCTGCGCTGTCTGCCAAGCTGCCGTACGACAGTGACAAAGCGTTCAAACCGATTGGCGTGATCGCGCTGTTCCCCAATGTGTTGCTGGTCAATCCCGGCGTTGCTGCGACTTCGGTGAAAGCGCTGGTCGCGCTGGCGAATGCGAAGAAGCACGCCATTTCCTACGCGTCATCCGGAAACGGTTCGGAGCAACATTTGGCCGACGCAATGTTTGAAAGCGCAGCCGGTGTAGACATGTTGCATGTGCCGTGCAAGGGCGGCGCACCAGCGTTGAACGATGTCATCGGCGGGCAGGTGCCTGTGTTCTTCGGAAATCTCGCCTCGACACTACATCACGTGCAAACTGGCAAGTTAAATCCGATCGCTGTGACCAGTGCCAAACGCTCGGCAATCCTGCCCAACGTTCCAACGATGGCAGAGGCAGGCGTTGCTGGCTACGAAGTGTATGAATGGAACGCGCTGTTCGCACCTGTGGGTACGCCCGATGCGGTAATCGCCAGATTAGGGCTGGGCAGGGCCGGCCCAGCCACCGATAATTAACGAGAGAAAATCATGATCAAAAAATTTGCAGCACTGGCTCTCGCGAGCGTCGCGCTTAGCGCCAGCGCACAACAATGGCCGACAAAACCCATCCGTTTCGTCGTGCCGTTCGCACCTGGTGGCACCAGTGAAATCGTCGCCCGGGCGGTCGCGCAGGAGCTGTCAACAACGCTGGGTCAGACCGTGTTCGTCGAGAATAAATCGGGTGGCGCAGGCGTGATCGCGATGACCGAAGTGTCAAAAGCCGAGCCGGACGGTTACACCATCATCCTCGGCCACGTTGGCACGCTCGCGGTGAATCCGTATGCCATGCCAAAGCATCCGTATGACGTCAACAAAGCGTTCGTGCCAGTGATATTGCTGGCACGTGTGCCGAATGTGCTCGCAGTCGCGCCGGACGTGCCCGCAAAAACGGTGAAGGAATTCGTGGCGCTCGCGAAAGCGAACCCTGACACGATCACGTATGGCTCTGCAGGCAACGGCTCGTCGGGCCACCTCGCGATGGAATATTTCATGGCCGAGAGCGGCATCAAGGCGACGCACATTCCGTACAAAGGAACGGGCCCAATGCTGCAGGACATTCTGGGTGGTCGCGTGCAGGCCACATTCACGGGCGCACCTGCACTCATGGGCCAGATCAGCGCAGGAAAACTGCGTCCGCTAGCGGTGGGTTCGCATGAGCGCATGGCATCGCTGCCAAATGTACCAACCGTTTCCGAGAGCGGTTACAAGGATTTTGAGACGTCGCAGTGGTACGGCATTCTCGTACCCGCAAAAACGCCGAATGCGATCATCGACAAGTTGAACGCTGCTGCCAACGCCGCACTCAAAAGTAGTGGCATCACCGCGAAATTTGCGAAAGATGACGCCCGTGCCGGAGGCGGAACGCCCGAGCAATTCGTCGCGTTTATCAAAAAAGAGCAGACTACCTGGCAGCGGATTATTGAGAAGACGGGGTTGAAGATTGAATGATGGTACGCACGCTATTCGGCTAGGGAGACGCTGAATAAATCAACGAGAAGCAGCGCGCCTCGAATTGGGATGAAGCGCGAGACGAAAAGCACAGCAATAGCGGGCTATTGCGAGCAT
>JAYVPF010000286.1:0-14555 GCA_043757535.1 Burkholderiales bacterium | reverse complement strand
CAGGGAACACAATCTCTGGCGAGTCACTGAGATACCGCTCAGGCGGGGCGTCAAACACGGTTTGCATTCGCTCCATCGAGGCCCGGGCACGCTGCGTTGAGCCGTAGAAACCTGCCAGGTCACTGACCGGGCGCGTCAGCAAGGTTGCATAAAGCAAAAATGCGACCAATTCACCGGTAGCGAGCCGTCCAGTATCGATCCGATCTCCAGCAAGCCAAAGAATAACCAGCACGCCCAGACCGGCGAGCCATTGCACGCCGGGGCCCATTGCAGAATCGAGCCATTGCTGCTTGAGCGTGAGCCGAACGACATCATCGACCCGGGTTTTGTAGCGCGCGGTTTCTGCCTTTTCACGGGTGAAAGCCTTGATTGCGGGCAGCATCTCGATATTTTCCTGCTCAACGGCAAATGCCTGGGCGTAGGCCTCTTGCAGCTCATGGGCAACCGGCCTGACGCGGCGTCCAGCCACCTTAATCAACAGAAAGAAAACGGGGATGGCCAGGACGGCAACAATCGCTAACGAGGTGTCGATGGTCAGCATAAAAACAACAGCGCCAGCGACGGTCAGCAGCATCGGAACCACGCCAATCAACGTTCCGCTTAAGTAATAGCTGATCACTGCCACATCATTGGACAAAATCGAGAGCAATGCGCCCTGCTGGCGCTGCTGAAAAAAAGAGACTGGAAGGCTTTGGATGTGTTCGTACAAACGCACACGAATATCGGCGAGTATGAGCGCAGCCCGTTTCGCGAATACGAATCCACTTGCAACGCGAAGTAGCGCCTGTGCGGTGAACAACCCGGCGATCAGCATCAAAATCATCACCATGCTGGGACGATTTCCGTCCAGAAAGTCGTTAACGAATCGCCCGCCCATCCAGGGAATGGCCAGCGACACGCCCGTTTCGACCAGCATAAATAAGATACCGACCACCAAGCTAAGGCGATGGGGTCGCGCAAACTCAAGTAACGGGCGAACGAAGCCCACGATCACTTTGGAGCCTTCACTCGACCGGAACATTGACGGCGAGACAGTTTGATTCGGGGTCAACTCTTGCGCGAACCGCACGCCGTGCGTCGGAGAATGTGTCGTGCATGGGCAGCGTAAATGCCACCTGAATGAACCAGCTTGCGCGATCAATCAGCCGCCCCGGCAGGTCGTGATCAATCCAGCAATTCAGATAGGCCGCGCGTAGCCTTCGTGGTTGAATCGCGGTGACGAACGAGACTGGCGAAATCACGGCGTCAGGCACCAGTAGCTGAATCCATCGCAGCGTGCACCACCCTGCGGTTTTGAGACCCGCCTCGTCCAGGCGCTGCGCCACGTTGCCCCAATCAATGGAACGAGTTTGCGTGAACAGCAAAAAGTCGAGCACGCGATTGAGACCCATATGTTGCGAACAGACGTACTTGGTGATGGCGGGGTGAGCCAGCATCATGAAAACGGTGTCGCTGTCAGACAGTCGCCAAAATTTCGGGCCTCGCACCCTTCGCGCCAGCAAAGAGCCCACCAGCGGACGGCGCGTTCGCCCCGGACGCAAAATATCCCAATGCAAATCGATATCGACCTGACCACGCGAAAAGGTGATCTCATGAGTGCTATCTGTCGATTGCGCGACAAAACCAAGTTGGGTGAGGGACTCAGTTGCTACGGCTAAGGCGCTGCGGGAGATAAGCAAGTCAATGTCGCCCGCTGTGCGCAGCGCTGGCAAGGCATACGCCTCTTCCCGAATGGCAGCCCCCTTGAGCACCGCGTAAGTCACGTTCTCGCGGTCAAAGGCGGCGGTAATTTGCGCCAAAGCGGCTGAATGCATCATGTAGATCACGCTGGCACTCCGCCGCGCTGCAACTAGAGCGTCACGCACATCAATTGGAAGCTTGTTTAGGGCAGCTTGACTTTCCAAGCGGTCAGCCCACCACGCCGCAAGGCCATGATGAATCAGAAAATCCACGCGCTCACGGCCCTCAACCCCTTTAAGCCATTGAGCAGATGACTGAATATCGGACTTGAGCGGACTCGCGTTATGTAGTGAGAGGGTGTGCGAATGCATTTCCCAAATGGACGGGGAGTGCATGTTTGGAAAAGTCACTTTCGAATCCGAAGGAATATGTTCGTTCAAAGGCATTGCGTTAAACCGACTAGAAATGCCACGCGAATAATTGAGTTTGTTTGCAAAATTTGATCATACGCAACGATTTTTTTACAGCATGCACTCGAAAGTATTACAGCAGCTTTAGCCCGGTCAACGCCATGACTTTGTCATATTCAAAA
Organism: Burkholderiales bacterium; assembly: GCA_043757535.1. Classification (GTDB taxonomy): domain Bacteria; phylum Pseudomonadota; class Gammaproteobacteria; order Burkholderiales; family Casimicrobiaceae; genus Casimicrobium. The sequence goes on along the minus strand of JAYVPF010000286.1, from coordinate 12,283 downwards.
GTACCCACCAACGACAAAAACGTCCGTCGTTATCATTTGGCATGGCAACCATTTTGGCAGGCGCGTTGTTTTACCGTGTTCCCCTTTCAGAAACCCCGTAGCACGCCACTATGATCGATATTCATTGCCACCTGCTCCCCGGCATCGATGACGGAGCACAAACGCTGCCCTCGTCGCTGGAGATGGCACGTATCGCGGTGGCCGATGGCATTACTACTATTTTCTGCACGCCACATATTTACCCTGGCCTCTACGAAAACCACGGCCCCGACATTCGCCGTAGAGTAAATGATCTACAAAAAAGTCTCCGAGACGCCGACATTGCGCTTGAGCTTAGCTTTGGCGCTGACACCCATTTGGTGCCCGAGGTACGAGAAGGATTACGAACGGGCCGCATTCCTACACTTGGAGGCGGCCGTTACCTGCTGCTTGAACCGTCTCATCATGTTCGCCCACCCCGTTTTAAGGAATCGGTATTTGAATTAATTGGGGCGGGATATGTTCCTGTCATTACACATCCAGAACGATTGACGTGGGTTGAGCAGCATTACGCAGATTTCACGGATCTCGCACGCAGCGGTGCGTGGATGCAGGTCACGGGCGGCGCGCTGGTGGGACGCTTTGGACCACGGGTGAAGAAAATTGCTGAGCGGTTTGTCGGTGACGGTTGGACACACGTGCTAGCGTCTGACGGGCACACGACCGGCCAACGCTCGCCGCTGCTCGCTGAAGCACGAGCGCGGGCTGAGGTGCTTTTAGGCGGTGTCGAGGCCAACCGGTTGGTTCTTGATCGCCCTGAGGCCATCCTGCGAAACGTGCGGCCTGAACAGATTTCAGAACCGCCGGGGCTCGTCACTGAGTCAAATTCTGGAAATGCAGGCAAAATAATGGGTTGGCTTCCGAAATGGTTTCAACGATGAACCTAATTGAGGTGTGAATATGAAGCTCGAAAAGTACATGTGGATTGGAGCATTGACTGCCTGTACGGCGTTGTTCGCGGCTTCGACACTGGTCGAAGCGCAAACTGTGCCGTCGGGTAGCTCGCCGACTGCGACGGTGTCAGCACCCAATGTGGTCAAACTGCCGACGGCAGCGCAAGTTGCAGAGGACGCCAGCGATTACAAGATTGGCTCGCAAGATTTGCTGGACATTTCCGTTTATGGACAGGCCGATTTCACCCGCACGGTGCGTGTGAATAGCCGAGGCAAAATCAGTCTTCCCTTAGTGGGTCAGATCGACACTGTCGGACTAACCGCACTTCAAGTCGAACGCTTGATAGCCGACAGACTTTCAGAAAACTTGCTGCAAAACCCGCAGGTGACCGTATTCGTGAAGGAGTCCTTAAGCGCGCGGTTCACGATTGAAGGTGCCGTGGGTAAGCCGGGGGTTTTTCCGATTTCGGGACAGGTCACTCTGCTACGCGCAATAGCCATTGCTGGCGGCAAAGGCAGTCTCGGCGATTTGTCGAGTGTGAAGCTGTTTCGAACAAAACCAGACGGCGGCGGGGAGACTTTGACGTTTGATATAGAGAAAATCAGAACTGGAGAATTGCCCGACCCACTCATCATGAACGATGATTTGATCGTGGTTAGTCAATCGAAAGTACGCGCCGCGATCAAAGACTCAGTCTTCGGCGACATTCTCAGCATTTTTAATCCTTTCGGTTTTATACGACCGTAAGTGCGGGCAACATATTTGTACCCGTTGACAAGTTACCGACCGGAGAACCTTTGAACCCACCACAACCCGCTATGGATCAGCCTGGTTCCGCATTGATCTTGCGGCCAGAACATGCTCTGGCCCCGTATGCAGTCACCGCACCCGCTAACGAAATAGACGACACGCTCCATTTGCGCGATTTGCTGCGCATCATTTTCAAACGCAAGTGGTGGATACTTTCTGCTGCCGTTGTGATGCTGGTGGTTTTCACGCTCAACACGCTGATGGAAACGCCCTTGTATCGGGCAAGCACGACGATTCAGATTGAGAAGCAAGCTCAACGTATCGTCGACTACCGGGACGCATCGGGTGCCACCGAGCTCTACGACGATGGTCAGTTTTTTCAGACCCAAATCGAGTTGCTGCGTAGCAAAGCGCTGGCCGAGCGTGTGATGGAGTCACTGCGCCTCGATCTGGATCGCAAGCCAACCGTAGCCGCACCGGCAACCAGTTCCGAAAATGCCGCTGATCTAGTCGCTGAACGCGACGACTGGATTGGTCGGATACTGACAACACTCAGGAAACGCAGCGAACCGTCGGTCAAGGACGCACAACTGCTCGACCGAGAGTCGGTTGTGGGGTCGTTGCGCGGATCAATGCAGGTTGAGCCAGTGCCAAACTCGCGCCTGGTGCGCATCAACGTTGTCGGCGCTGATCCGGCGCTGGCCGCAAGAGTTGCGAACACATGGGCCGATGCCTACACGAAATCAAACATGGAGCGCAAGGTTGACGCGTCGTCGTACGCCAGAACCTTCCTTGAACAGGAACTTGCCAAATTAAAAATTCGCCTCGAAGAGTCTGAAAATTTATTGGTTCAATACACCCGGCAAAAGCAGATTGTGAGCGTTGACGAGAAGTCCAATCCTCTCACTCAAAACTTCACTGACTTTAGTGCCGCACTGGCGAAGGCTGAACAAGATCGCATCAAAACTGAGGCGAACTACGACGAAGTGAAACGAACGCTTTCTTCGTCGCGCGACTTGCTAGAAAACAAGGCTCTCGCGACGTTTCGAGAGAGCAAAGCGAAATTGGAACTCGAGTACCAGCAACAGCTTCGCACCTACAAGCCTGGGCATCCGACGATGCAGGCGCTACAAGCACAGATTGATGTTGCGGAACAACGTATTCAGTCAGAATCGAAGGCCATTACTGGCTCAGTAGAGATAAGTGCAAAGGCGGCCCTAGACTCTGCTATCGCCCAAGAAACTCGCCTCCGTGCGCGCGTGGAGACATCTAAACGCGGTATCCTCGACGTGCAAGATCAGGGCATCCGTTACAACATTTTGAAGCGCGAAGTCGATACCAATCGAGAGATGTATTCAGGGTTATTGAAGAATCTGAAAGAGGTGGGCGTCACCGCAATGGTGGGCACAAACAACGTTTCCCTGGTCGACAAAGCCGACACGCCGTTGTTTCCGTTTCGCCCTGACGTATTTCGCGGAGCCATGACCGGGATACTGCTTGGACTCATGGCGGGACTTGCGCTTGCTTTCATCGTCGAATATATGGACGACTCAATCAAGTTCCCCGACGAGGTCGAGCGTTTCACCGGTCTGCCGTTAATTGGCGTTATTCCTAAAGTCAACGTCAGCAAAAAATCGCCAGAAGATCAAGCGACGCGCGAACCGAGGTCTGCTTTGGCAGAAGCTTACCGCTCGGTTCGAACTGCATTGCAGTTCTCTACAGTACGAGGCGCACCTCGAACTATTGTGGTCACTAGCTGCACCAAAAACGAAGGAAAGACAACCTCCGCGATGGCGCTCGCGGTTGCATTGTCGCAAATGGGTAAGCGCGTGTTGATTGTCGATGGTGATATGCGCAACCCAACGCTGCATCGCCTGTTTAACACCGATCACTCGTCAGGCTTGTCGAACATTTTGTCGAGCGATATCGATCCCATTTCGGTGACTCGCAAGACTGATTTTCCGAACCTGTACCTGATCACGTCGGGGCCACAGCCACCAAACCCTGCCGAGCTGCTATCCGGGCCTGGTTTGGTTAACTTGCTGGATCCCGGCGCGTCACACTTTGACCACGTTGTTATTGATGCGCCGCCGATTCTTGGAATCGCCGATGCCATTATTTTGTGTAACCAGGTTGATGCGAGTCTCTTTGTCATCGAAAGTGGTAAGACCCGTAAAGCCGCTATCCGCAACGCGATTCGTCGATTGCGCCAGTCGGGAACCGCGCCGCTCGGGGCGATTTTGACCAAGATTGGCGGTGACATGATGATGTATGGCTACGAATCTGACTTCTACTACTACGGCAACAAAGAAGCACTCGCAGATACGGCGAACGCGTAACGACCATTCATGTTCGAAACCATCGACACGCTTGAAAATGACCTGATCCGATTTTCCGACGGCGGTTTTGTGCTGCCGTTGCCATTTCGACTCGTCAGCAGCGATGTCGGAAAAGCGCTTATCCAGCTTGCTGGTGGCAAGACTTCCGCGGCTTTGGTTCACCTTTCCACAAGCGATGGCAGTGCGCGTCCCGATATGCAAAAGATAGCGTTGCGATTCGTTGCAGACGTTATGCTGTCGCCCGTTTGTAACCACTTCACGACGTTAGGCGTTGCGCCAGACTTCGAAACGACCGCCCTTCGGGACAACTTCAGAAGGCTGATGGCGCTCGTCCATCCCGACGCACGACCTGTGGGATTTCCAGAGGACGCGGCCAGTCGCGTAAATCGGGCCTATGCTGTTTTAGCCGACGAACAGACTCGCGAAACCTACACGTCTCTGGAGATAGGTCGCGTCTCGGTCGGTGCATTGGCTTCAGTTTCTGTGCCCCAACTGAACGAAGCACGGGCGCGCTCTATCGCAGAAACACCGACGAGAAATCGGTTGCTGGGCTGGGCCGCTTCGCTTCGCGCGCGCCAAAGCCTGCTCTGGTTAGCCGCGCTATTGCTCGTTCCACTGGGGATGGGTGTTATGTCGTTATTTTCTAGAAACGAGCCGCAGCGACTCATTGAGGCACGCCCCCGGATCCCGCAATCGTCGGACGTTCAGAGTCTTGCCCACAACATTGACCCTCGCGGCGCGGCAACGGCCAACAATGCCGCTCTGACTACCCCGACTGCTCCGGAACGCCACCTCAATGTCGAACCAACCGCTGCGGTCGCCAATCGCACAACAAACAAAGTATTTGCTGTTGAAAAAGGGATCGTTCAACCTGAAGCCGCAGCAGTTGCGAATCAACCAAGCCCTACGATGACGCCGCAACTCTCGACCACGAGCATCGAAATTTCGTCCCGACAATCTGTGAATCAATCCGCAAGCCTCGCTCCCAGTACGTCGGTCGTTATCGTTAATTCGCAAGCACGAGCACCGGTGCCGCCGGAGAACTTTGCATTGCCCCGCGTTCAGGACGGGCCAGTGCAACCGCAAGTTCAGTCGCCACTGCAGGCCGCAGCGATACCGTCTGCGACGGTAGCAGTAGCTTCGGCATCGCCACCCAATCTACCGCGAATTGCGACGACAGCAGACATAAATGATTCCGGCCCACGGGTGAAATCCATAGAGGCCGACGAGGTCGTCATGCGATTTAGCAATGCTTATGAATTAGGATCTATCAGTGCGTTTAGCCAATTGCTGGCACCCGGGATGTCCGGCAGAAGGCAAATTCTCAACGATTACGAACGCGTTTTTCAGGGCACGAGACAACGCAGCATCAAGTTCAAGCAAATAAAGCATTCCGCAAACGGCGAACGCATTTCAACGACGGGCTACGCGACGGTCACAACAGTCGACCAGGAAAACCGAACGATCGTTCAACGCGTGTTTCTCGAGTTTGACATAGGACGTGATCGCGGCGAATCACGCATCGAGCGGCTTGCAAACTACGTAATTAACTAGCGGATGCGTCAGCGTCTAGAGCGGCCATCGTCACGACCGTCGGCCATGCTGCTAATCACCGTGCTCGTCGTTGCTACGTCAGCGGCGGGTTGGGGATTAATGACAGGTGCATTGCGTTCCGCGCCCGACGCTGTTGTTGAAAGAAACACCGTGACCGGTGCAAGCGGCTATATCGTGCGCCGACCACTTGATCCCGTTGGTTGGCTCTCGTGGGCAGGCACGCGCAGGATGGTTGCGACAGACCCGGTGCTTGCGACGCGCGTGATTCAGGCGGCGGCGACACTTGGTCCGGTTGATCCGCAAGTGTTAAGAGCGCAGATACTGCTTGCGTTCCGGCAAGGCAATGTTGACGCAGGATTGAATCGGGCCGCGGATCTAGCGGTTATGCTCCCCCAGGAGCGAAGCGATGTATTTGCGGCGTTGCGAGCGCATTCCGGGCATCCCAACTGGGGTGGATTCTGGAATGCGAGACTCAAAAAGGGATGGCCAGCAGTTGATGCTTTTTTGCTGGATAGTTGTCAAAGCGGCGCTACATTGTCAACGCTCTACTCGATGGCGCAGCCCGCAGTCAGCCACCAACCGCTTGACGATGCAACCGTCACCTGCATTGGCAACAAAGCCATCAGCGAAGGCCAGATGCCTGCCGCATACTGGCTCTGGGTCAATGCGATGCGCGTCACACCCAAGTCGCTCGGTAATGTGTTCAACGGTGACTTTGAGCAGCCTGCGGCGGGACGACTGTTTGACTGGCGTTTTGCTGCAGGCGGGGAGTATCGGGAGGGGTTTTCCGTTAGCGTAAGTCGAGAAAGCTCGGCGGTCTCCCGCAGAGCGACACCCGTAAGCGACAACAATAATGTGCTGTTGATTCGCTTCAATGGACGAGCGGTGAAACTGCCTATCGCGCAGCAATATCTCGCACTGAAGCCTGGCCATTACGTTCTTGCCTATAAATTGAGGGAGCTGGGCACCACCGTACCCGGAAGAGTGAACTGGACAATCCGATGCGTGCCAGCAAATTTAGCGCCCACGCTCGGAACGCCGAGGAGCGAACCGGCAGCAGATGGCTGGACGTCGAGCGTGGTTGATGTGACCATTCCGGACGCTTGCACGGGTCAGCTGCTGGATCTCGAAGCGGGTGATCGCCTGCAGCTCTTGCAGGGTTTCCGCGGGACTGTTTTGTTTGATGACATCAGCATGAAATACAAGCCGTAATGGTTGACTGATAAGTTGCGCATTTCTTTGGTTGATTGCGGCGCATACAAGCGGTACACTCCAAAATATGGAAACTGCGTTTAAGGAGCGGCATAGTGAAAATGTTGAAAAGCCTTGTTTTCGTTGCGACCGTGCTATCTGTGTCTGTCGCAACAGCACAAAAAACCGAATTAGGCTGCGAAGATCCCGCTGTGGCAAGATCAGAGTTCGTCGCTGAGTTGCAAAAAGTCGTCGGCAATGTGCTGGTTAGCGACACAACGGGTATGACGTCCGGCGTTGAAAAACAGCAGCTCAAAAACAAAATGCGCGTCACGACGACGTCCCGTGCCAGCGTAACCATCTCATTTCCCTGCGGTTGCGACATTCAGCTTAAAGAAAATGAGCGAGTGGACATCGCCGCGCCTAATTCGTGCGCTGCTCTTCTAGCGGCAGTTCAAGCCGTTCCTGTTAGCGTGGCGATTGGAGCGGCGGCAGTCCCAGTTGCTGGTGGCTTGACCGGCACGAACGTGTTAATCGGAGCGACCGTGGGGGTGGGTGCTTATTTGTTGTATCGAGACAACAGGAACGTCAGTCCGAACTAATGCGATCCTTCGCGCGTAGTGCGCTCGACAAAGCCCTAGCCTTCGTGCTGGGGCTTTTTCTTTTATTAGCTCTCATTCGTGGTGGTAATACGCCTTTCGCGATGTCGGTGGCTTTGGGCTTGAGTATCTGTGTCGCTGCGGTGGCGGGATGCCTCATGTACGCCTCACGTCCCAACGAAACCAGTTGGAGCAGCGCGGCTATCAGTCTGAATGTCGCGCTGCTGCTTCTGTTCGTTGGTGGAGCACTAGGGCTGTTCACGGTGGCAGCAGGGCAGTGGCTGACGCTTCCGGGGCGTGATGCATACGCTGGCTTGGTCGACCTGCTCGCGTTGCCGGATCTTGGAGTCCAACGTCTGTCGTTGTCGACCGACCCCTATGCAACCAAGCGTGCACTTCTCGCGCTAGTCCCCTGCCTGGTGGTTGCCGCAGCAGTACCGCTTTTGTCTCGCCGTGCGCTACTGCAACTATTGGGGGCCGTTGCGGTGTTTGCCGTGTTCGAAGCGTTGATCGGCCTGTTTCAGCTAGGGTTCCGAGGCGCATCGTTGCTGGTTCTGGAGTACGCGGGACACAATCGTGCTTCTGGCACTTTCGTCAACAAAAATCATTTCGCAACGCTATTGGCGATGGCGCTACCGCTGCTAATTTTTCGAGCCGCAGGCCAACTTTCCTTTTTTTACCAACGAGGCGAGCCAACCGCGTTTTCGAATGTTTGCTGGGGTGCGGCGACGGCATTCGTAGCGGCCGCGCTCGTTGCCAGCTTGTCTCGCGCCGGGGTGTTGGCCGGGGGTATTGCCAGCCTCCTGGCGATAGGGATCTGTGCATTCCAGCGCCGCACAGTCTCAAAGCGCGCGGTACTTGCTACCGCAGCGATTCTGCTGCTAGCACTCAGTCTGGCCGCAATGACTGGCCTTGCTCAGTTAATCAAATCGACTACCAGTGGCGGTGTCGGCGAGGGATTATTTGGGCGTACTGTCATGAATCAGCACACCTGGTCGGGCATCGTTGAATTCTTTCCCCTCGGCGCTGGCTTGGGCAGCTATGCGATTGCGTTTCAGCGATTCCAGACGCCCGACCTTCTGGGTTTCGTGGAATATGCTCACAATGACTATTTGCAGTTGCTATTTGAACTAGGTGCGCTCGGCGTAGTCGCGCTCGCATTGCTTCTTTTATCCGCTGTGCTTGCGGGACGCACGCTCAGGCGATCCCGAGTCGCTGGTGATCGCCTGTCGCCTGCTTTGGCTTGCTATCTCGGTGCTTCGGCTTTTGCGATCCACGCCTGGTTTGACTTTCCGGCGCACATCCCCGCAATTGCGATAATGGGAACATTACTCTTCGCGGCGTCAATGAATCTCGCGCTAGTTGATGTTGGTCGGAAAAAGCCTAGACCAGCTCCGATCGCGCCCCTTGACAACGCGCAGATGCCCGGAGCGCCCGAGAGCACAATGTTCAGATAGCGCGCTGGTGCGGCAAGCGAATCATTTTTTTGTCGCTAGTTCGACCGCACGCAGCATTCCCCGAAATATATCCACCTCTTCCCGCTCAAGCCGTGTTCGATTGAACAATCGCTGCAAACGCGGAAACAGTTTTCTGGGATGGTTGGGTCTGAAAAATCCGATCTCTGTGAGCGTCACCCGCATGTGTTCGTACATCGCGTCGATCTCGGCTTGCGTTGCGAGCTGCAAATCGGATGCTTTGTATCCGCCCGTCAATCCCTGCAAGGCCATCGCCGCGACTCTGATCTCATAGCCAAACACCTGCACGGCGCTGCCCAGATTGAGCGACGAGTAGTCCGGATTGGTCGGCACGTAAGCGAGAGTTTGGCACAGAGCGACTTCGGCGTTGGTCAGCCCGCTGGTTTCGCAACCGAACACTATGGCGACGGTTCCCTGCGGGGTGACTGAGGCCAGTTGCGTCGCGGCAGTCCGGGCATCGGTGACTTCACCGACGAAGTCGCGCCCCCGCGCTGAGCTGCCGACCACGTAGACGCAGTCCGCTATTGCCGAATTCAAGCTGGTGAACACGCGCGCCGCGCCCAGCACATCGACCGCCCCCGTCGCCCGCACCGTCGCAACTTCGCTGGGAAACTCTCGCGGATTGACCAGTCGCAGATCACTCAACCCCATCGTCTTCATCGCGCGCGCGGCGGCACCGATATTGCCGGGATGCGAGGTGTGCGAGAGCACCACCGCAATCTGATCGAGCGGATTAAAATTAGTTGACGCCGTTGGAGCCTCACTACTCACGTTGGCGTTGTTCTGACTCACGCTCTTTCTCAAAATTTAAAGTCTCCCATGCATCCGATGTTGACCACGGCAGTTAAAGCCGCACGCGAAGCCGCCGAAATCATTCAATTCGGGGCGCGCAATCTTGACCGCCTGACCATCGACAGCAAAGGCCCCGGCGACTTTGTGACTGAAATTGATCGCAATGCCGAAGCAGCGATTGTAGATACGCTCTTGGGTGCCTATCCCAATCACGGCATCATCGCAGAGGAAGGCACGGGAGCCACGCGTGGCAACCCGAAAAGCGACTTTATCTGGATCATCGATCCGCTCGATGGCACCACCAATTTCCTGCACGGCCTGCCGACGTATTGCGTGTCCATCGCGCTGCAGGAAAAGGGAAAACTGTCGCAGGGCGTGATTTACGACCCGAATCGCAATGACCTATTCACCGCGTCGCGTGGTGCTGGCGCGTACATGAACAACCGCCGCATGCGGGTTTCGAAAACGCTCAAATTGCGCGATGCATTGATCGGAACGGGCTTCCCGTTCCGCGACGGCGCGGCTTTTGACGATTATGTGACTCAGCTCAAAAACATGATGCCGAAAACGGCGGGTTTGCGCCGTCCGGGCTCGGCTGCGCTCGATTTGGCGTATGTCGCGGCGGGCTTCTACGACGGTTTCTGGGAGATGAAACTGAACCAGTGGGACATGGCGGCGGGTGCGTTGATGATTCTTGAAGCGGGGGGACTCGTCACTGGCATTGACGGCGAGGACAGCTACATGGATTCCGGTTCAATCGTGGCTGGCACGCCGAAAATTTTTGCGGAGATGCTGACGACTTTGCAGAAGAAATGACGGCGGGTCGAGGCGCTAGGGAAACGCTGATTAATGTCATCCTGAGCATGGCGAAGGATCAGGGGGCATGCGAAGACGGTTGCAAGTCGTTGAATTCATTGCATGCCACCTGATCCTTCGCGACCGCTAAGGATGACCGATTGAATAAATCCGCGCTTCCCAGCTTCGTCAGTGAGTGCTGCTCTACAGCGATTCATTCCCGCTGGACAGTATGCGATAGATGCAACCCCACAAGGTCTCTCGGTACTAAAGGATCAATCAGCTTTTTCCTGAAATGACCATTGCACGGGGGCTAACAGGCCATATCGTCAATTATCGATAAATAGCATTTTCGCTGCCTAGCCCCTGTTCAATGGCAATTTCACCGTAAAGTTGATTCTCAGAAAAATGGCCCACACTCCCATGATGCTGCAGTACCTGGCGCTCAAAGCCGAGCACCCGGACAAGCTCGTGCTCTACCGGATGGGGGATTTTTACGAGCTGTTTTTTGATGATGCGCGGCGGGCGGCGAAGCTCCTGGACATCACGCTCACCACGCGCGGCGAATCCGACGGCGCGCCGATCCCGATGGCGGGGGTGCCGTTTCACTCGATTGACGGCTATCTGGCCCGTCTGGTGCGTGCAGGCATCACGGTGGCTATCGTGGAGCAGGTCGGCGTTCCTGGGCTCACGGGCAACGTAAAGGGCCCTATAGAGCGCAAGGTGGCCCGTATCGTGACGCCGGGTACGGTGACCGACGCCACGCTGGTTGATCCGCGTAAAGAGACGATTCTCGCCGCCGTGACGCTGGACCTCTCGCGCGCTGGTGTCGCGCTGATCAACGCTTCCTCGGGGACGTTGGTGCTGCGGGATATGCAGCGCAGTGAATTGGCCGTCTATCTCGCGCGCAAAGACCCCGCCGAGATCGTGCATGCGGAAACGACGGCCACCGCCCTGCGCGAGCTACTCGGCGATGGTTTCATGCTGCGATCGCGGCCTGATTACGAATTCACGCCGACGCGCGCCAGCGACGAGTTAACACAAGCGCTCGGCACGACAACGATTGCGCACCTTGATGTTGAGCGCGTTCCGCTGGCGATCAACGCAGTTGGCGCGGGGCTCGCGTTCGTCCGATTGGTCAACGGTGGGACGCGATTACCGGTATCCACGGTGCACGTCGAACGTGGCAGCGAATCGTTGGAAATGGACGCCGCCACGTTGCGCAATCTGGAGATCGCACAGACGCTCTCGGGCGCGGTTGAACCGACTCTGCTCTCGCTGCTCGACCGTTGTGAAACCGCTGCCGGGTCGCGCCTCCTGCGGGCGCTGTTGTGCGAACCGCCACGCGATCAGGCACTCGCCCGTTCGCGGCACGAAGCAGTGGAAGCTCTGGCTCGCGATCAGGTCGTTAACTTCGTCGCGATGCAGGACTTCCTGCGCGGTCTTTCCGACATCGAGCGCATTGCCAGCCGCATCGCGATGGCCAGCGTGCGCCCGCGCGAGCTGGCCGGATTGCGCGCCACGCTCGCCACACTACCGCGCATTTGCGAAGCACTCGCGACGTGCGACAACGAAACGCTCAACCGACTGAGCGCCGCCATCAACGTTGAGCCCGAATGGCTAACGCTGTTGCAACGCGCGGTGATGGATGAGCCCGCGCTGGTGGTGCGCGATGGTGGCGTGATTGCTGGTGGATACAGCCCCGATCTCGACGAGCTGCGTGCGATTCAGAACGACAGCAGCACATTTTTGACTACGATGGAAGCCACCGAGCGCGAGCGCACCGGCATCCCCAATCTGCGTGTCGAATACAACCGCGTCAGTGGTTTCTACATCGAAATTTCGCAGAGCTACA
>JAYVPF010000285.1:0-14575 GCA_043757535.1 Burkholderiales bacterium | reverse complement strand
TCACCGGCAACGCCGTGATCGGCGGCATCACGTTCGCACCCCACGCCACGCGAAACACCTGGCCGCTGATTCGCGATTATCTGGTGACGCAGTGCGGGATGTCGCTGGCGTAGTGATTTCATAGTCGCGGAGCTCGTCGCGACCGAAACATCCGATGCCGTGACTGACGGGTTGCGCGTGACGGATGTGGCGCAGGGTGACAGGGGTCGCGGCAGAGCCGCTCCTACAATTCGGACATGCTTAATTTCACCGATATTCAGGCCGCCGCTGCCCGCATCAAAAGCGTCGCGCATCGCACACCGATTCTCACCAGCACCACACTAAACCGCTTGCTCGGTTGCGAGGTGTTCATGAAGGCTGAGAATTTTCAGCGCATGGGCGCGTTCAAATTTCGTGGTGGTTACAACGCGATCAGCTCGTTGACCGATGCTGAACGTGCGCGCGGTGTGCTTGCGTTTTCGTCGGGCAATCATGCGCAGGCGGTGGCGCTTGCTGCACAGTTGCATGGCTGTAAGGCCGCGATTTTGATGCCGTCGGATGCGCCGCAGGCGAAGCTCGATGCCACGCGCGGCTATGGCGCGGAAGTCATCACCTATGACCGCTATACCGAAGATCGCTCAGCGCTCGCAAAGCGCTATGCCGAGGAGCGCAACGCGATGTTGATTCCGCCCTACGACTATCTCCCGGTGATGGCGGGACAAGGCACCTGCGGGCTGGAGATTGCGCAGGACGTGCCGAATCTCGATGCGCTGATTGTGTGTACGGGCGGTGGGGGATTTTTGTCGGGCTGCACGATTGCGGCGAAGGCCGTCCAGCCCCACATTCAAATGTTCGGCGCGGAGCCCGAGGCGGGTAACGACGTGCAACAATCGTTGCGTTCGGGAAACATCGTCGCCATCGACGTGCCCAAAACCATCTGCGACGGTCAGCAAACGCAAGCCGTGGGCGCGCATCCGTGGGAAGTCATCCGCACCCAAGTCACCGATATTTTGACCACGCCAGACGCAACGGTGATAGAAGCAATGCGCTTCGCGTTTGAACGCATGAAGGTCGTGCTGGAGCCGTCCGGCGCGTGCGCGCTGGCGTCGCTCATGGCGAACGTGGAGCGCTTCAAAGGCAAGCGCGTAGCGGTTACGCTATCCGGCGGCAACATCGATTTCGGGCGGTTTGCGAAATTGCTCGCCGCCCCCACATATTCACGAGTCAACTAAATGTGTCCTAACGCAACCGGTATCGCCCCCTCTGGCACGGGGAGAAGCGCCTACCCCGGCGAAGGCCGGGGGCGGGGGCGGGGGCGGGGGTGAGGGTGAGGGTGAGGGTGATTGCATCGCGAGCCGTAAATGTGCGCCAAGTCCCTCACCCCAACCCTCTCCCCCAGGGAGAGGGAGCCTGCGGAACCGGTCTCATTTTGTTGACTCAGTAATAACTCGCTAAATTAACCAAGAAGCACCTTATGAAATACCTGCACACCATGGTTCGCGTCACCGATCTGGACGCCTCAATTGCTTTTTATCGCGACGCGCTGGGCCTTGAGTTAATGACCAAGCGCGAAGTGCCTGCGGGTCGCTTCACGCTTGCGTTTTTGGCGGCACCGGGCGACCCGAACGCGCAAGTCGAACTCACCTACAACTGGGACCCGGAGGCGTATTCCAGCGGTCGCAATTTTGGTCATTTGGCGTATGCGGTGGCCGACATTTACGCAACGTGCAAACGGCTGCAAGACCACGGCGTGACCGTGCTGCGCCCACCGCGCGACGGACGCATGGCGTTTGTGCGCTCACCCGACAATATTTCGATTGAACTGTTGCAAGCGGGTGCCGCGCTGCCACCGATGGAGCCGTGGGCTTCGATGGCGAATACCGGCAACTGGTAGGTCAGAGCGAAGGCGAATGCACATGACTCAAGCGCTCAACGAAGTTGATTTTCCCGAGGCCATTGCGGTTGCGCATTTGCCCGGTTCTCTACCCATGGGCGGCGTGGTGGCGGACACACCGATTCACGCGTTTGTGCGGACACCCCATACGCTCGCTTTCACCGATGCGCCGCAGCTCAGCCCGAGGCGCATGGATCTTGATGTCGGTGGCCCGTGCGCGTTCATCATCCATGACGTCGTGACGGCGGATGAGGCCGACGCGATCATCGCGGCCACCGAGCGCTTGGGCTACCGTGATGAGGCCCCCGGCATCAACACGCCGCCCGGTATGCGCATGAATAAGACCGTGCATTGGTTGGCCGATGACGCCTTGCTCGGCATGATTTTTAAGCGCATCGGCAGGCTCTTGCCGACCACGCTCGACGGTCGCGCGCTGCACCCCGAGCTCAGTCACCGCATCAACATGTATCGCTACGACGCCAACGATGTGTTCAATCGCCACATTGACGGGGCGTGGCCCGGATACAGCCTGAACGCCGAGCGCACCCGCATGCAGCAATGGGCGGGCGTCTCCTCAATGCTGACCATGATTTTGTATTTAAACGGCGCCGACGACGGCGTGGTCGGCGGCAACACGCGGCTATTTTCGCGCGACCATCGGGTGCTCGACGTGATGCCCAAAAAGGGCGACGCACTCTTCTTTCGCCACGGCTTTGGGCTCGATTCCGTGCAGCATGAGGGCGCGCGCGTGACGAGTGACGTGGCGAAGTACGTGGCGCGGATCAACGTGATGTATCGGGATTGAGGCCTGCGCAATGCGACACGAAATTTAGTCGGAATTCAAAGCGACTGATCGCCAATAGCTTTCCCCTAAAACCTATATTTTATTTGGGCTCAACGCCTATTTTCGCTAATCTCGATTAACACTAAAAATCGCTGTTAGCCCCCGTAAAATAAGGTTCTCTGCCGAAAGTTGTAGCCGAATTGCGCTCGCTGTGGAAGCAGGTTCGCCCCCCTACAATCGCATCATGAAATCGCATCCTCCCCTCCGCCTGATCGGCGCGCCGACCGATATTGGCGCTGGCGCTCGCGGTGCGTCAATGGGGCCGGAGGCTTTGCGGGTGGCAGGTTTGGCGGAGGCGTTGACGGCGCGTGGTTTGCACGTGATGGACGACGGCAACTTAAGCGGCCCGCCAAACCCGTGGCAGCCGGCGACATCGGGGTATCGTCATTTACCGGAGGTATTGGCGTGGAACGTGGCGGTGCGCGAAGCGGTCACCTACGCGTTGAACGCGGGCGAATTTCCGGTGCTGCTCGGTGGCGATCATTGCCTTGCGATTGGTTCGATCACCGCCATTGCCGCGCATTGCCGCCGCCACAAAAAGCGCCTGAAAGTGCTGTGGCTTGATGCCCATGCTGACTTCAACACCAGCGCAATCACGCCATCCGGCAACATTCACGGCATGCCGGTGGCCACACTGTTTGGCTTTGGTGCGGGCGCGTTGGTGAACCTCGCTGATCCGGCCCCCGCGTTACGACGAAATGAAATTATTCAGATCGGTATACGCAGCGTCGACCCGGAAGAAAAGCGCTTCGTGCATGAGCAGGGTTTAGAGGTGTTTGACATGCGCTCAATCGACGAACTGGGCATGCGCGTGGTGATGCAACAGGCGCTGCACAGCGTCGATGAAAACACGCATCTGCACGTGAGCTTTGACGTCGATTTTCTTGACCCCGATATCGCGCCCGGCGTCGGCACGACCGTACCCGGCGGACCGACCTATCGTGAGGCGCAACTGTGCATGGAAATGATCGCGGACACCGGTCGTCTGGCATCGCTTGACGTGATGGAGCTCAACCCCGCGCTCGATGTGCGAAATCGCACCGCGCAGGTCGCCGTTGATTTGATCGAGAGCCTGTTTGGCAAGTCAACCCTGATGCGGCAGCTGTAGCACGAACATTTCGTCGAGGCAACATAAGGGCACCTCTAATAATTCATTTGCGTTTACGTTCGCTGTCATCCTTAGCTACAGCGAAGGATCGGTTCGTACGAAAAAAGTGATTTTCTTCGCAACGATCATTGCTAATCAACCTGATCCTTCGCTGTAGCTCAGGATGACAAACTGCTCAAATGAATTATTAGCGGTGCCCTAAAGTCTAAGACGAATCCAATAGTTCGATTGCGCTCGCATTCTCGCTGTACATCGGTCACAGTCCATTTACACTGCATCGAAGCGCATCAATGCACTTCAATGCACGCGCGCCAGCTGAATTCAGCCACAAAAAGAACGACGATACGATATGGATCGCAACTCCTACGACAACGAAGGCTACTCGGCGCTCGACGTGCCGACGACGGCTGCGTTGCAATACGTGCGCGACACCGCAGCTGCTGCCGCACGTCGTGCCGCCGCCAGCCGGGCGGTCGCGGCGGTTTCGCCGGACGCCGCGCGTACCCTGCTGGTGGTCGACGCTGGCTGCGACATGCCGAGTAGTTGGCTGGCCAGGCACAACGTGGCCGTGGTGCCAGTCGACCTGGTGCTGGGCATGGAGCAGGCGCGAGATCAGGGTGATGAGTTAAACCGAATGCGCTTCGCTGAGCGTCTGTTAGGCCCTGTGGGCGAGCGTCCGACGGTGCTTGAACTGATTCCCCCACGCCCGGTGCATATTCGCGATTTCGTGCAAACCTGGATGACGCCGACGACTGATTTCGTGGTGCAGATGACGTTTTCTGCTACCCGTAGCTCGGTGTATCTGGGTTCGCTCGCGGCCAGTCAATCGTTGATGCTGATTCACAACAAAGTGCGCCGCTCACTCGGTGCCATCGGCCCGCTCAGGGCCTGGGTGATCGATTCCTTCACCGGCCTCGCGGGCATGGGCGTGTTGGTGGCGCATGCAGTGCGGCTGCGTGATGCTGGCGTTCCGGCGGGCGACATCGCGAGGGTGCTGGAAGATTTTCGTAAGCAGGTGCGCACGTTGATGGTGCCCGATGATCTGGGTTACTTGTTTCGCGCGCTGCAAAAACAGCGCGTCAGCGGAGAAAGGCTGTCGCGCTGGAAGTACGGGTGGGCGAAGCTGCTGGATTTGCGGCCGGTGCTGATTGCCGAGCGGGGCAGCGGTGGCATGCTGACTCGGGTGAAAAGTTTCGATGGTGCCTGTGAGCGCGCCATGGCGATTGCAGCGCGCCATGTCGCGCTCGGCTTGTCCACGCCGACGGTCTGTGTCAGTGTCGCGGGCGACAGCAATGCGCTACGCGAAACGCGCGGATTCGCCCTGCTCAGCATCGAGTGCAAGCGTCACCGCATCGAGCTCATCTTGACGCCCATGAGCATGATCGGCTGTGTGAAGCTCGGCCCGCGCGCGATTTCAGTCGCCTTTGCCAGCGAACGCTTTCACGGTTAAATTCGCAGAATGCGCCGTATCAGCTTTTCGCCGAATCTGCCGCTGCACCGGAGCTTACGGTCAGAAAATAGGATTATCGATAATCACACTAACCCGTCTCTAGCCCCTGTGAAATAAGGCTATCAACACAAAGCTGTAGCAGCCTTTTTTTCGCCCCCACAGGCGCGAACTATTTCTGTCCAGCGGGCTGGATTTGCCCCCCCGGAACGCGATTTTCCAGCGCACCCGGCGACAGGATCGTCGCGTCCGTCCGGCATTTACGCGACGGCAGATTGCTCCCGAGCACCAGACAGCGCTCGTCGTTCGCGGACGCACTCAGTACGTTGGCTGGCGCAACATAGGGCGCGCAGCCGGACACTGCGACCACGACCGTCGCTGTAAGCACCGAGCTTACCGCTACCCCAAATGCACCTGAGGCCCTTTTAAACAAATACTTCACGCTGAACATCCCGCAACTGCGACTAAATATCTAGTGTAGTACCCAAGACAGAGTCTTGTTAACTGTGCATAATCACAGTATGCAAAAATCCGGCGATCCGACCGCAAGCGTTCCCCACAAAGGCCGCGGTGCCACGCTCAATATGGCGGGCCGATTCGAGTCGCGGGATGCCGAATGGTTTGATGATGGCTGGGGCGAAGACGAAGCGATTGAGCGCGCGGCGAAACGACCCAAAACCGTCATCCACATCGAACAGGCGCGCTCCATCATTTCGCACAACGAATCGCCTGATTTGCGTTTCACGCAATCGATCAACCCGTATCGCGGCTGTGAACACGGCTGCATTTATTGCTACGCGCGACCCACGCATTCGTACCTGAATCTGTCGCCGGGTATGGACTTCGAAACGCAACTATTCGCCAAGCGAAACGCCGCTGAATTGCTGCGCAAAGAATTGGGCAAACGCGGCTACGCTGTCTCGGCAATTAACTTAGGTGCCAACACCGATCCCTATCAACCGATTGAGAAAACCGAGCGCATCACACGCGGCATTATCGAAGTGTTAGCCGAGTGCAATCACCCGCTCACCATCGTCACCAAAAATGCGCTGATCTGTCGTGACATTGATCTGCTCGCGCCGCTGGCCGCGAAGCATCTGGTCAACGTGTTCATCTCCATTTCGCAACTCGACAACGAACTCACGCGCATTCTGGAGCCGCGCGCCTCCACACCGGCCACAAGGCTGCGCGCCGTGCGTGAACTCGCGGACGCGGGCATTCCCACGTCGGTGCTGGTCGCGCCCATCATCCCGTTCATCAACGACGAATTCATCGAACGCGTGCTCGAAGCCTCAGCCGAGGCGGGAGCGCTGTGTGCGAGCTACACCGTGATTCGCCTGCCCTATGAGCTGAAAGATTTGTTCAAAGACTGGCTCGCCACGCATTTCCCTGACCGCGCAGAGCGCGTCATGAGCCGCATTCGAGACATGAAAGGCGGCAAGGAAAATGTCAGTGAATTTGGCGAAAGGATGCGCGGCACCGGCATCTTCGCCGATTTGATCCGGCAACGCGTTCGCAAAACCTGTGCACGATTAGATCTCTCCCCTGCTCGCTTGTCCGCGCTCGACACCACGCAGTTCACACCACCTTCCGCCCACAACGCGCAAGCATCGCTTTTTTAGGGCCCCAGGTGCTGCCGCAAATACGCTAACAGCGCCTGACTTCGCGCCAAATGCAGCCGCTCCGGTGCCGCCACCACCGCAATGCCCGCACCAAACTTTGTCTGCGGTAGCCACGACGGCAGCACGCGCACCAATCGCCCGCTAGTAAGCTCATCAATGCACAAATAATCCGGCAGCAACGCAATGCCCAACCCAGCCAACGCCGCCTCCGTGACCGCCTCCGGGTTATTGGCGTGATAGCGGCTGACCACACGCACCGAAACCACGGACTCGGTCGCGGCGACGGGCGCGAGCACCCACGCGTCGTCCGAGTTCTCACGCCAATAGCCCAAACAATGATGCGCCGCGATCTCCTGCGGATGCGTCGGCGTGCCGTAGGTCGCCAGATACTTGGGCGAGGCCGCCAGCACCCAGGCAATGGCAATGAGCGGCTCGGAGGCAAGCCCCGGCTTGACCGGCCCATCCGTCCAGCGCAGCGCCAAATCCACGCGCTCCGTGGCAATGTCCATCATCCGATCCGCCAGATGCAGCTCCAGCTCGACCGCCGGGTGCGCCAACAAAAAACCCGGCATATGTTTGGCCAACACCCGTTGCCCCCACGACACGGGCGCGGTCACCCGAATGTGTCCCGACAAACTCACCCGCAACTCATGCAGCCGCTCTTGTCCGCTCTTCACTTCGGCAAGTGCGCCCCGCGCAAACGGCAGGTAGGCCTCCCCCGCCGAGGTGAGCGCGACGCGGTGACTGCTGCGGCTAAAAAGCGTCACCCCCAGCGCCGCCTCCAGTTGCGCCACGCGCTTGCTAACCAGACTCTTGCTGATACCAAGCTCGGTCGCCGCCGCGCTCACGCCCAGCTTGTCGGCGACGCAGACAAACGCGGAGAGGAGCTCAAACGAGAACGACATAGGACACTCTAAACACCTTTTGTGACTTATCGTTTCCAAATCATGGACAACGTGTTTGCATTTCAGCAGCTAGCGCCGAGTGCGTCAACTGGGCACAATCTTCTCTTGAAACGACACTAAAAACAATTCGTTCAAATCAACAAGGAGCCAATCATGATCAAAATTTACGCCGACCCCATCACCATCAATTGCCGCAAAGTCCTCGCCGGATTCGATTTAATCGGCGCGCCCTTCGAGCTGGTGCACGTCGATTACTTCACCGGCAAACAAAAAGAGCCCGCGTATCTGGCGATCAACCCGAACGCCTCGATCCCTTCGATGGTGGATGGCGATTTTGTGCTCTGGGAATCGAACTCCATCCTGCAATACGCCGCCGACAAGCAGGGCAACGACCGCGCCTATCCGCGTGACCCGAAGGTGCGCGCCGACATCAACCGCTGGATGTTTTGGGAGTCGGCGAGCTGGTTTCCAAGCTGCTACACCTATCTGGTCGAAAACTGCATCAAACCGCTGCTGGGCGGCACCACCGATCACGCAGTCGTTGAAACCCAGAATGTGCAGTTTCATAAATTGGCAGGCATTCTTGATGATCGCCTCGCTTCGCATCGCTGGGTCGCGGGCACCGATTCAGCCTCTATCGCAGACATCGCGCTGGCCGCACCGATGCATCTGCACGGTTGGCAAAAATTGCCGCTTGAGCCGCACAAAAATCTCAAACGCTGGCTGACCCAAGACATCGAATCCCTGCCCTGCTGGAACAAAACCTGGGTCGGCGAAGGCTTCACCACCCAACGTCCGTAAGTGCACGTCTAGTTTCACCATTCACCGCATCATGATTTCTCCTGACTCCGTCCGCGCCGTGCTCAATTACACCGTGGACAACGGCATCGCGCCGGATTACTACTTCTACGAGCCTGAGGCCTCGGTCAAATTAAACCCGCCTGGCACCGATCAACGGGAGACGACCATCCACAACGGCTGGCCGCAGGTCGATCAATTCTCGCTGGATCGCGAGGGCTTTGAGCTGCATCCGTTTGCCGCCGAATTCACCGAATTTGACGACGACGCAGCGGTGAAGACCACCTTCTATGCGCAAGTCGTTGACTACGTCAAAACTCACACCGGCGCGAAACGCGTGGTGGTGTTTGACCACACGATCCGCAAGCGGCTGCCACCGGATTTGAAGGAGCAAACCACCGTGCAACGACCGGCGGTGATGCTCGTTCATAGCGATTACACCGTAAAAAGCGGCCCGCAGCGCGTGCGCGATGTGGTGCCCGAGGACGCTGATGAATTACTGACCCGTCGCGTCGCGTTTTACAACGTGTGGAAGCCCCTCTACCGCCGTGTGGAAGAGCTACCGCTAGCGATGTGCGACGCCACCACCCATGCGCCGGACGACATGTTGCTAATGGATTTGAAGTACCGCGAACGCACCGGCGAAATCTACGTCATGCGCCACTCGCCCACACACCGCTGGGTGTACTTCCCGTGTATGGAGGCGAGTGACGCGCTGCTGCTTAAAACCTATGACTCCGAGACCGATGGTCGCGCCCGCTTCATGGGCCACACCGCGATTGAAGACCCGACCACGTCACTCACAGCGCTTAAGCGCGAGAGCATCGAAGTGCGCACGATGGCTTTTTTTTAGGGCCGTCGGTCGATGCAATGACGTTGGGCGAGAGGCGCCAGAGGCACGGCTGCGACCATGCAAAGCCACGTGAGCACAATAAAAAAGCACCCAAAGGTGCTTTTTTTACGTTGATCGGCTGGTTACTTCTTCGCCCGCTTCATCACTTTGCCCTTGCCCTTACCTTTCGCTTGGCCCATCACTTTGATCTCAACCTCGGCCAGACCGCTTTTCAACATACCAAGTTTGGCTGCGGCAGCGCGCGTTACGTCGATGATGCGATCCGCTTGCTGGGGGCCGCGATCATTGATGCGCACAGTGACGCTCTTTTTGTTCTTAACATTGGTCACGCGAACCAGCGTGCCGAACGGCAGCGTGTTGCTGGCGGCGGTGAGCGCAGCGGAATTGAAGCGCTGACCGCTCGCCGTTTTGCGACCGTTGAATTTCTTGCCGTACCAGGCCGCTTTGCCAGTCGTCACGTCGCCGGAAGTGGCCGGTGCGACCGCCGGTGCTGGCACTGCCGCAGGGGTCGGCGCGGCGGCTGGAGCAGGTGCTACGGCTGGCGCAGGGGCCGCTTTGGCGGCAGGCGCGGCGGTGGCCGGAGTAGCAACAGGCGTCTGCGCCCAAACAGCGGCGCTAGCCGCTAGCAGGGACAGAACGAGAACTTGAGTAGCTTTCATGACGGATGGCGATAGAAATGAATAAAGGATCTAAATTTTGTCACGCGCACCGTGCAAATGTGCTTTCACAACGCTTACAGACGAGAACTTCCCGGTCTATGTGCATGAATGAAACATTACGCGCTTGCGCCACTGGCGAACAACTGCCGCCAGGCCTCGCGCTTTTGCTCGTAGCGCATGGCGGCGTAGGCGGGGCTTGTCGACGGTAAGCGCACGGTTTTCAGGTTCGAATGTCTGCCGATGTCCGCAACGTGCCGGACGTAACAGACCTGCGCGGCTCCACCGTTGAAGAAAACTTCTGTGATCTGCGGATACTGCGCGTAGAACGTCGCAAAGTCGTTTGCCACCTCACTGTCGCGAAGAATCGCGGAATCCAGACTTCCTGGTCGTTCGCAGAACTGCAGCACGTCCCACACGGCGATTCGACCGCGTAGCAATGCCTGAACCCGTTCTACATAAGGTGCGTCTGAAGCAAAACTCAGTAATTCACCCATGATTCGCCAGAACGCGTTCTGCCGATGCGCGTAATACTGCCCCGCCGCGAGCGAGGCCGCGCCGGGCATGCTGCCGAGAATCAGCCGTGTTGCATGGCCGTCCGCAATTGGCGCAAAGCTTTGGATCACGCGATTCATGGGCACCGCATCATTATTAGCTTATTCCATTACACATCGATAACGGGAGACTTCCCGCGCCCACAATACTTTCATGTACCAGTACACCGCATTTGACCAGCGCATCGTTGACCAACGCGTCGCGCAATTCCGTGACCAAACCGAACGCCATCTGGCGGGCGAGTTGTCGGCTGATGATTTCAAAATGTTGCGGCTGCAAAACGGGCTCTACATTCAGAAGCATGCACCGATGTTGCGCGTAGCGATTCCGTACGGACTCGTCAACACGAAGCAGGTGCGCATGTTCGCGCTCATCGCGCGCACCTACGACCGCGATTACGCGCATTTCAGCACCCGGCAAAACATCCAGTTCAACTGGCCCGAGTTGTCTCGCGTGCCGGACATTCTGGCGGACCTCGCGACTGTGCAAATGCACGCCATTCAAACCAGTGGCAACGTCATCAGAAACACCACGACGGATCAGTTTGCTGGCGTCGCGCCGGACGAAGTGGTGAACCCACTGGTGTGGGCCGAAATCATTCGTCAATGGAGCACCATCCACCCGGAATTCGCTTACCTGCCGCGCAAATTCAAGATCGCCATTAGCGGCTCGACCAAAGACCGCGCCGCGACGCTGGTGCATGACATCGGCCTCGTGGCGCTCAAAAACGATGCGGCCCAGATTGGCTTCCGCGTGATCGTCGGCGGTGGCCTCGGTCGCACGCCCATCGTTGGTACTGCGATCCGCGAGTTCCTGCCATGGCAACACCTGATCACCTATCTCGAAGCCGTGCTGCGCGTCTACAACCGCCTCGGTCGTCGTGACAACAAATACAAAGCCCGCATCAAGATTCTGGTGAAGGAATCGACGCCTGCGCAATTCGCCGAATGGGTTGAGGCCGAATTCGAAGCCACCAAGGACGGCCCGACGCTTTTATCGCAGCACGAAATCGATGTGGTCTCCGCGCGCTTCACGCAGCCGGTTTACCAATCACTGCCGTCGGACGATGCGGCGACGGTGACGTTCGCCGCCGCCAACAGCGAATTCGCCCGCTGGCAGCGTCGTAACGTGCATGCGCATCGGGTGAGCGGCTACGCAGCGGTCACGCTCTCATTGAAGCGCATCGGCGTGCCTCCGGGAGACATTACGGCTGACGAGCTGGATCGCGTTGCAGCGCTCGCAGATCAATTCAATCAGGGCGAGCTGCGCGTCACGCACGAGCAAAACCTCGTGTTCTCTGACGTTGAAGTCAGCGCGCTGCCCGAGCTGTGGCGTGAACTGAAATTGCTCGGCATGGCTACGCCAAACATCGGTCTCATTGGCAACATCATCGCCTGCCCCGGCGGCGATTTTTGTGATCTTGCGAATGCGGTGTCGATCCCGGTCGCCGCTGCAATTCATGAGCGTTTTGAATCGCTCGATTACCAATTCGACATTGGCGAATTGGATCTAAACATCTCGGGCTGCATCAACGCCTGCGGCCATCATCACGTCGGCCACATCGGCATTTTGGGCGTCGATAAGCACGACGAAGAGTGGTACCAGATCACCATCGGCGGTGCACAAGAATTTACGGGTGCCGACGGAAAACCGGGCGCTCGCATTGGAAAAATTATTGGCCCGTCATTTGCACGCGCTGACGTGACCGACGTGGTCGAAAACCTCATTACGACTTACTTAAGCCTGCGCGAACGCGATGACGAACGCTTCGTCGACGTCGTCGCCCGCACCGGAATCGAACCCTTCAAGGAGCGCGTTTATGCCGAAGCTAATTAACCGTTACGGCGTCGTTGATGCCAAAACCGGCACCGACGGCTGGATCGAATACACAGGCGACGCCAACGCGATCCCGAAGGGCGCGAAAGTGCTGCTGCCGCTCACAGAGTTCCGTGAATTCTCGGGCACTTGGCAGAAGCACGTCGGCACGAACGGCGCGCTCGGCGTGAAGCTCTCGCCCGCCGACGATCCGGTGCTGATTGCCAACGACCTCGAAAAGCTCGCGCTGATCGCCATTGAATTCCCGGCGTTCACAGATGGTCGCGGCTACTCGACGGCCACGCTCCTGCGCGAGCGCTACCGCTTCATCGGCGAGCTGCGCGCCGTCGGCGACGTGCAACGGGATCAGATTTTCTTGATGTCACGCGCTGGCTTCACCACCTTCGCGTTGCGCGATGATCAAAGCGTCGAGAAGTCGCTCGCCGCATTCAACGATTTTTCGTCGTATTACCAGCATGCAGCGGATCGTTTTGTGGATCGCTCGGCGTTGCCGCTGGCCGCGTAATGCATTGTTGGTGACCGGGCAGGTGGCTGCGACAATAGTGGATTCTCTATTTCGCAATATCTGCCATGCCAGCACAATCTGTGAAGTCGCGCGAAGTTAAGCGCAAACAGTCAACCCAGACTAAAACCCCTGCCACGCCGAAGCTTTCACAGACGCGAATGCCCGCTGGCATGGATGTGGCTAATTGGCAACGGACGTTGCGCGCTCAGTTCGGGCGCGAGCAGTCATATACGCTTAAAAATGTAGGCTCGGAGTCGCTGTTCTCGGACTACCTGCTGTCGCAATCCGAGCGGCACCCCACCTACCGCGTCGCCATTCGCGGCACCGAACCTGGTGCCAACTTTTGTGGCTGTGCCGACTTCGCAACCAACGCGCTCGGCACCTGCAAACACATCGAATTCACCCTCGCAACGCTTCTGAAACAGCGCGGCGCAAAGGCTGCGTTCAAGGCGGGTTATGCGCCTGTGTTCAGCGAGCTTTATGTGAACTATGGAGAGCGGCGCAGTGTCCGTTTTCGGACGGGCAGCGACTGCCCGCCTGCACTGCATCGCTACATTCAGACGCTGATTGATCCGAACACGACCGAGCTGCCTGCAACGCATTTTTCTGAGATCGACAAACTGCGCCACACCGCCGACAACGCGGCGCATGAATTGCGCTGTTACGACGACGCGCTGACGCTGATTGCCGCAGCACGCGACCGTGAAAAAAGACGTACTGCGTTGAGCCTCGGCCACCCCAAAGGCGCAGCAAGCCCTGCTTTGCGGAAACTGCTTCGTGTCCCGCTCTACGACTATCAGGCACAAGGCGCATGGTTCGCAGCCAACGCCGGTCGCGCGCTGCTCGGCGATGAGATGGGACTCGGCAAAACGATACAGGCCATCGCCGCCACCGAGCTGTTGATTCAACATGCGGGCGTGAGTCGCGTGCTCGTCATTTGCCCTACTTCCCTCAAAGCACAATGGCAACAAGAGATCGAGCGCTTCACCCAACACAAAGCGCAAATCATCGGCGGCCTGCTGGCGCAACGCACGTCGCAATTTCAATCCATCAACACCGACGAAAAGAAGAAATCCAGCGCGCCCGTCGAGATAAAAATCACTAACTACGACACCGTAGCGCGCGACTTAAATGCCATCACCGACTTCGCACCCGACGTGCTGATTGTGGACGAAGCGCAGCGTGTGAAAAACTGGAACACCATCGCTGCGCGTGCTGTCAAAAAAATCAGCTCACCGTACGCCTTTGTGCTCACCGGCACACCGCTGGAAAACAAACTTGAAGAGTTAATTTCCGTCGTGCAACTGGTCGATCAACATGTGCTCGGCCCCACCTGGCGCGTCCTGCATGAACACCAAAGCCGCGACGAATCAAGCCGGGTGATTGGCTATAAAAATCTCAACGCGCTCACTACAAAACTTGCGCCTGTGATGATTCGCCGCCGCAAGAGCGAAGTGCTCACGCAACTGCCGCCCCGCGTCGAGCAAACGCTGATGCTGCCGATGACCGCGCAGCAAATGCAGCATCACAGCGAGAGCCGCGATGTCGTCGCGCGCATCGTCAAACGCTGGAA
>JAYVPF010000284.1:0-3888 GCA_043757535.1 Burkholderiales bacterium | reverse complement strand
CTACTCCGGGACTAACAGCCTGAGCGCCGACAAGGAGAAAAGCTACTCCTTCACCGCCACCGCCATGCTGGGCTGGCGCCCGTGGGCGGGTGGCGAGCTGTACTTCAACCCCGAGGCCGCGCAGGGCGTGCCACTGTCCAGCCTCACCGGCCTGGGCGGCTTCACCAATGGCGAGATCGCCCGCTCGTCCGGGCCGACGCTCACGCTGTACCGTGCGCGTCTGTTTCTGCGTCAGACCTGGGGCATGGGTGGCGAGCAGGAAGCGGTTGAGTCCGCTGGCAACCAACTGGCTGCAAGCGTGGACAAGCGTCGCTGGGTACTGACGGCTGGCAACCTCTCCGTGCTTGATGTGTTCGACGGCAATGCCTACAGCCACGATCCGCGCACCCAGTTCCTCAACTGGTCGCCGATGACGCATGGGGCCTACGACTACGCGGCCGACGCGCGCGGCTACTCGTGGGGTGTCGCGTTGGAGCGGTATCACGACGACTGGGCGGTGCGGGCGGGCCGCTTCATCCAGCCCAAGGAACCGAACCAGCAGGAACTTGATCCGCACATCTTCCAGCACTACGGCGACCAGATCGAGGTCGAGCACGCCCACACCCTCGGCGGCCAGCCGGGCAAGCTGCGCGTCCTCGCTTTCCGCAACCGCGCCAAAATGTCCCGCTTCCAAGACGCCCTTGATCTGGCAGCCAGCACAGGCGGCACGCCTGACATCAACGCAGTGCGCACAGCGGAGCAAGTCAAGTACGGCTTTGGCCTCAACTTTGAACAAGCGGTGTCGGCCGATGTCGGCCTGTTTGCCCGCGCAAGCTGGGCCAATGGCGGCACTGAAACTTACGCTTTCACCGAGATCGACCGCTCCGTTTCGGGCGGCGTCGTGGTCAAGGGCAGCGCATGGGGCCGTGGACAAGGCAGCTTTGGCATCGCCTTGGCGCGCAACGGGCTATCTCAGGTTCACCGCGACTACCTTGCCGCTGGCGGCTTGGGCTTCTTCATCGGCGACGGCCGTCTGAACTACCGACCCGAAACCGTATTCGAGGCGTACTACAACCAGAATCTGAGCAAAGCGGCGTGGATCACGCTCGATTGGCAACGCATCCGCAACCCTGCCTACAACGCTGACCGAGGCCCGGCCAACGTGGCTTCGGTGCGGCTGCACACAGAATTTTAAGAAAGCACGATAGACTGTCCGACTAGATAGCCACCCTCCTGATGCGTTCGGGATGGTGGCGACCAAGAGAAAAACAATGAACTTCACCATCCTGAAAGAACTCTTCGCGGGTTTCATTCGCACGCGCCACGTCGCCCGGCACTTCCGCCGTCTGGCGCTGCTGGACACCTTCGCCCAGGCCGGCGTCAGCCGGGAAGTGCCCGCCACGCTGACCCAGACGCTGGTCACTGCGGCCACCGCCGAACCCGACGCGCTGCTCAAGCAGCTTGATAGCCATAGCGACGGCCTGTCCGAGGCGCAGGCCGAGGCCATCCGTGAGCGTGTGGGTCTCAACGAGGTCGAGCACGAGAAGCCGCTGCCGTGGTGGCTGCACCTGTGGCACTGCTATCGCAACCCCTTCAACCTGCTGCTGACGTTCCTGGCCGTGGTGTCCTACGTCACCGAGGACATCAAAGCCGCCATCGTCATCGGCTCGATGGTGGTGCTCTCCACCCTGCTGCGCTTTTGGCAGGAAGGCAAGTCGAACAGGGCCGCCGACGCGCTCAAGGCAATGGTCAGCAACACGGCCACCGTTATTCGCCGCGACCTGTCAGAGGACGCCGCCCCGGAGGCCGAGAACTTCTTTGGCGTCCATCTGCACGTCAAGGCGGCGCAGCGCGCGGAACTGCCAATCAAACTCTTGGTGCCCGGCGATGTGATCGTGCTGTCGGCCGGCGACATGATCCCGGCCGACTGCCGCCTGCTTGCGGCCAAAGACCTGTTCGTGGCACAAGCGGCCATGACCGGCGAGTCGATGCCGGTGGAAAAATTCGCCACCCAGCGCGATGCCAAGGCGATCAACCCGCTGGAACTGGACAACATCCTGTTCATGGGCACCAACGTGGTGTCCGGTGCAGCCACGGCCGTGGTGCTGAGCACGGGCAACCATACTTACTTCGGCGCGCTAGCCAGCCGCGTGACGGCCACCGACCGCGCCCCGACTTCGTTTCAAACTGGCGTGAACAAGGTGAGCTGGTTGCTGATCCGCTTCATGGCCGTGATGTCGCCGCTGGTGCTGTTCATCAACGGCTTTACGAAGGGCGACTGGACGGAAGCGCTGTTGTTCGCGTTGTCCGTTGCCGTGGGCCTGACGCCCGAGATGCTGCCGATGATCTTTTCGGTGTGTCTCTCCCGTGGCGCAGTGGCGATGTCCAAGCGCAAAATCATCGTCAAGCATCTCGACGCCATCCAGAATCTTGGCGCAATCGATATTCTGTGCACCGACAAGACAGGCACGCTGACGATGGATGCGATCATCCTTGAGCGTCACTGCGATGTGAGCGGTGCAGAGAGCGAGCGCGTGCTGCATCTCGCGTATCTCGTGAGTCATTTTCAGACGGGACTCGCCAGCGCACTCGATGACGCGATCCTGGCGCACGACCTCGAGCATCAACTGGTGACGTCGCGCGGTGCGGTCAAGGTGGACGAAGTTCCGTTCGATTTCACGCGCCGCCTCATGTCTGTTGTGGTGGATGGCGCGGAGACCGGTCGCCTGCTTATCACCAAAGGCGCACCCGAGGAAACGTTCGCGCATTGCACGCACGTCGAGCAACAGGGCATCGCTGTTCCAATTGGCGCAACGCTTGCGCCGCAGATGCGGGCGCAATACGAGGCGTTGAGTCGCGACGGCTTTCGGGTGCTCGCGGTAGCCAGTCGCACCGTACCGACGCAGGCCACGTACGGCGTCGCCGATGAGCAGGGGCTTACGCTCGCCGGCTTCGTGGGATTTCTCGATCCGCCGAAGGAATCGGCGACACCCGCGATTGCATCATTGGGGGCAAACGGTGTGCGCATAATTATTCTCACCGGCGACAACGAACTCGTCACGCGTCGTATCTGTACGCAGGTCGGCGTGAACACCGATGCGTTACTGCTCGGCCCCGCCATCGACGCCCTGACGGATGAAGCACTGGCTATTGCTGCCGAAGCGACGTGCGTCTTCGCACGACTGACGCCTGGGCACAAGCAACGCATCATTCGAGCGCTGCAAAGCCGCGGGCATGTGGTAGGGTTTCTCGGGGATGGGATCAACGACGCGCCCGCACTGCACACGGCCGACGTCGGGCTGTCGGTGGACTCGGCGGTCGATATCGCGAAGGATTCGGCAGACGTGATCTTGCTCGAAAAGAATCTGCTGGTGATCACCGATGCGGTTCGCGAGGGGCGCGCGGTGTTCGCGAATATTCTCAAGTACATTCGTATGGGTGCGAGCTCCAACTTCGGCAATATGTTCAGCGTGATCGGCGCGAGCGCGTGGTTGCCATTCATGCCGATGGCGCCGATTCAGATTCTGACCAACAATCTGCTGTACGACTTTTCGCAGCTGCCTATCCCAACCGATCAGGTAGACGTCGAGCAGATCGCGACGCCGCGTCCGTGGTCAATGAGTGCATTGCGTCGCTACATTCTTTGCATTGGTCCACTCAGTTCCATCTTTGACTATACTACGTTTGCGCTGCTGTACTTCGTACTTGGCGCCAATGACAAGGCACATACGGCGCTGTTTCAAACCGGTTGGTTTGTCGAGTCGCTGCTGACACAAACACTCGTGATTCACGTAATTCGTACCAACAAAATTCCATTCATCCAGAGTTTTCCGAGCTGGCAATTATTGACAACGACGTTGATCGTGCTCGCAGTCGGACTGTGGCTGCCCGTATCCCCGTTCGCGTCGG
>JAYVPF010000283.1:0-3893 GCA_043757535.1 Burkholderiales bacterium | reverse complement strand
CGAAACCCAGAAAGCCAACGGGGAGAAGCCGCGCTACGACGGGCGCTGGCGGCCCGAAAACGTGGTGAAACTTGGGCTGACACAACCCGACGGCGTGCAGCCGGTGATTCGTTTCCGCAACCCGGATGATGGCGTGGTCGCATGGGACGACGCAGTGAAAGGGCGCATCGAAATCGCCAACAGCGAGCTCGACGATCTGGTCATTGCACGGCCTGCCCCGGTGGGCGAGGTGGGTGTGCCGACGTACAACTTCTGCGTCGTGGTCGACGACGTGGACATGGCGATTACACACGTCATTCGTGGCGATGGGCACGTAATGAACACGCCGCGCCAGATCAATATTTTTCGCGCGCTTGGCAAAGAGCCGCCGGTGTTTGGCCATACGCCGACGGTGCTCGGAAGCGATGGAGAAAAACTCTCCAAGCGGCATGGGGCGACGGGTTTGAGCGAGTATGCAGCGAACGGTTATCTGCCGGAGACCATCGTCAATGGACTTGCGCGTCTGGGTTGGTCGCATGGCAACGACGAAATCTTCTCGCCGCAACAATTGGTTGAATGGTTCAACCTGGAGTCGCTGACGCCGTCGCCTGCGCGGTTTGATGCTGAAAAATTTAAGTGGTTAAACGGTGAGCACATCAAACGATTACCGATTGAAGTGCTCGCAGAACGACTGCAACCGTTTCTCGAGCGGGAGGAATTTGGCTACGATACAAGCCACGGGCCATCCGCCTTGGCGGTTGCAGAATTGCTTCGCGGGCGACATGCCACGCTTTGGGACATGGCAAACGGGGCATCCTACTGTTATAAAAAGCCGCAGATGCAGTATCCATTGGAGACTTTTTTGGATAAGGATAACCTGGATGGAAACCGAGATGCGCTGCGCTGGATATCGACGCAACTCGCTACTGTTGATTGGAGCAAATCTGCGCTCACTGCCGTGCTCAAGGACGCTCAAGCGAGATTTAGTATCAAGACGCCGCAGATCATGATGCCTTTGCGCGCGCTGCTCACTGGCACGATGCAAGCGCCTGCGGTAGACGCACTTTTGCTGACGCTCGGGCGCGAGATGTCGCTTGAGCGGATTGTTGTCTGAGGGCGAAGTGCGTTTGAGGTGATGCGGTAGCTGCGACCGCTTCTCTCCGAATCACCGCCCCCTCACGCTAACCCTCTCCCGCGAGGGGAGAGGGGACAGGACATAGCCTCGTCAGTAGCTGACTGCTCTTCAATAAATTACCTGATTAGTTACGTGCCTCTGACCGAAGCCCTTTCGCCCACGCTGTCATGTTGAGCCAGGCGAAACATCCGGTGGTCAGCGCAAACGCTCGTGGTGACCGCATCGGTGGGCATACTGATCCTTCGCGATGCTCAGGATGACATCTTGCTATCTGAGGCAGGTAACTAATCAGGATAAATTAAGCCGCCGTCGCCAGCGAATTAGCTCACCGCCGTTCGCATCGTCACAAACTCTTCCGCCGCCGTTGGATGAATGCCAATCGTGCTGTCGAAGACTGCTTTCGTTGCGCCTGCCCTCATCGCCACGGCAAAGCCCTGCACGATTTCACCGGCATCTGAACCCACCATGTGCAGCCCAACAACGCGGTCGCTTTGGGTGTCAACGATGAGTTTCATGAAGACGCGTTCTGCACTGCCGCTTAGCGTGTGTTTGAGCGGTTTGAAGTCAGTCTTGAAGACTGTAATTTCGCCAAAATGTTTTCGGGCATCGGCTTCGCTGTAACCGACAGTCCCAATGTTTGGATGCGTGAAGACTGCGGTGGGGATGAACTCATAGCTCATGCCGCGCAGCTTGTCACCGAACAGGTGATCAACCAGCTTCATTGCTTCGCCTAGCGCGACGGGAGTGAGCTGGATGCGAGCGGTGACATCGCCCAGTGCGTAGATCGAAGGCACGCTTGTCTGATAGTCCTCGTTGACCTTGATCGCGCCTTGCTTGTCCTGCGCGATACCGAGCGTTTCAACACCCATGCCCGCGACTTTCGGTACGCGGCCGGTGGCGTAAAGTACGGTGTCAACGACGATTTCAGAGCCGTCCGAAAGTGTCACGGCAAGCCCATCAGTCGTCTTCGCAATTTGCTTTACGTCCGTGTTCAAGCGCAAATCTACGCCGGTCTTTTTCATCTCCGATGCAACGAAATGTCGTACGTCTCCATCAAAGCCGCGCAGCACTTGCTCACCACGATAAAGCTGCGTCACCTCCGCGCCTAGACCGTTGAAAATTGATGCGAATTCGCAAGCGATGTAGCCACCGCCGACGACCAATAAGCGCTTTGGAAACGGATCAAGATCGAACATATCGTCGGAGGTAACTACGAACTCGTGCCCCGGAAAAATCGGCACGCTCGGCTTGCCCCCTGTGGCGATCAGCATGTGCTTTGCGGTCACTCGTTCTGATCGACCGGGATGGGCAAATTGAACCGTGTGATCGTCAACCAGACTCGCCCAGCCCGCCATCACTTTGACGCCAGCATTCACCAGCAAATTCAGGTAAATGCCATTCAGTCGCGTGATCTCTTTTGCGCGATTGGCCTTCAGTACATTCCAGTCAAAGCGCGGTGCTTCACCATGCCAGCCAAAGCCATGTGACTGTTCAAACGCTTCTGCGAAGTGCGCCGCGTAGCTGTAGAGTTTTTTCGGAATACAGCCCACGTTCACACACGTGCCCCCGAGCGCACCCGCTTCCGCCAGCGCGACGTGCGCGCCTCGTTGCGCCGCCATGCGTGCGGCGCGAACACCACCACTGCCGCCACCGATTACAAACAGATCAAAATCAAATTCAGACATATCGACTCCATTAGCCATGAAGTCTAAACGCGCGGTCGCGCGAACCACGGCGAACTAGGTCACCACAATCTTCGAAAGATCCTGCGTCGGCTTGGGGTACTGCGGGTTAATTGCTTCAAGCGTATCGGCCAGCAATTGCGCAACGTAGGCGTTACGCGTCGAATTCGAATTTGCCGGGATGATGTACCAGGGCGCATGCTCGGTGCTAGTGGCCCGGATGGCATCTTCATACGCCGTCATGTATCGGTCCCAGTACTTACGCTCTTCAAGGTCGCCGATATTGAATTTGTGTTGCTTTGCGGGATCAGTCCTTCGCTGTTCCAGGCGTTTTGCCTGTTCGTCCTTGCTGATGTGGAGCATGCACTTGATGATCACCGTTCCGGTTTCGGTGAGCATGCGCTCAAAATCGTTAATGTGTGCCAGGCGCCGCACGACTTCGTCAGCGTCGATCCAACCGTGAACGCGCGTGATCAACACATCCTCATAGTGGCTGCGGTTGAAGATCACGATTTCACCTTTCTGCGGCACCTCGGCGTGCACGCGCCACAGATAGTCGTGGGCGAGTTCACGCTCCGTTGGTGCCTTGAAGGGTGCGACGCGAACCCCCAACGGGTTGACCGCGTCGAAGACCGCCTTGACCGTTCCGTCTTTGCCCGAGGTGTCCATGCCCTGAAGAACAAGCAGCAGCTTCGTCTTTTTCCCGGCGGCGAACCGATCCTGCAAACCATTGAGCTGTTCGCCGAGCTGTGCAGTTAGCGCATTGCGGGCCGCCTTGTCATCAGGTAGCCCTTTGCGATCAGCAGGATCACGCTTCGACAGCATGAATTTGCTGCCAGCCTGTGCTTTGAGAATATTGGAGACCATGAGAGCCAATTAATGCACGCTGGGGCTGCTTGCGATCAAGCGGAGTTTAAACACTACAACCCGCGCTGGAAACCTCACGAGCGGCTACGTCAGACTTACTGCGCGTCATCGTCACCCCGCGCTTAAGCGCAGTCATCTCAGCCAGTATCGAAACCGCAATTTCGCTCGGCGTCTTGGCGCCAATATCAAGCCCAACCGGCCCCCGCAAATTTTTCACTTCCTCTGGGGTG
>JAYVPF010000282.1:0-14795 GCA_043757535.1 Burkholderiales bacterium | reverse complement strand
CAAGATGAGTAACTGGCCGCTGCGAAGCGCTCGCGCTGATTCGGATACATCAACGAGCGCTCAAAGGGTCATTTGTATTGTTAAATGACGTGTATTGGAGCTAGACGCAATGAAATCGGCGGCGGAGCGCAACCAGCTTGGGCAGTTCGCCACACCGACTCAACTCGCGCGGGATGTTCTCGCTTACGGGGTGTCGCTACTTGCACCCACGGCTCCGATCCGCTTCCTTGATCCTGCAATCGGTACCGGCTCTTTTTATTCCGCGCTCATGGCAACGCGCGATGAGCGCGACGTGAAATCGGCGACTGGTTTCGAGATTGACGCTCACTACGGCGCACCAAGTCAAGCGCTCTGGAACGAAACGCCGCTAAATATTGTCTTAGCGGACTTCACGAGAGAAACGCCACCTGCAGACGGAAATGAACGTGCAACGATGCTGATTTGCAATCCACCTTACGTTCGGCATCACCACTTAAGCGGCCCCGATAAAAAACGGCTTCATGCTGCGGCGAGGGAGGTAGCCCATGTTGATTTGTCTGGACTCTCAGGGCTTTACTGCTACTTCATGGCCCTAGCTCATGACTGGATGAGTCAAGGCGGAATAGCCGGGTGGTTGATTCCAAGTGAGTTCATGGACGTGAACTACGGACGCGCTTTGAAGGCCTATTTGCTACGGGAAGTGAAGTTGCTTCACATTCATCGTTTTGACCCGAAGGACGTGCAATTTGATGACGCATTAGTGTCGTCTGCGGTCGTTTGGTTTGAGAATAAAAAACCGCCTTTGAACCATCGTGTGACGTTCTCGTACGGTGGAACCATGCAAGCACCGATGCATTCAAAAAGCATTGCAGCGAAAGACCTGAATCAAACCGATAAATGGACAAAGTATCCGAAAAGCGACCCTTCGGCTCCCCACGACGGCTATCGCCTAGGAGACCTATTCGCAATCAAGCGAGGCATTGCAACTGGGGACAATAATTTTTTCATTGTCGACGAAGACAAGGCCCGTAGCCTGAATCTCTCTGCGAGATTTCTACGTCCTGTTTTGCCCAGCGCCCGCCATGTGAGAGCTGACGAAATCCTAGCTGACGCTTCGGGTATGCCCCTGCTGGAAAAGAGACTCTTTCTAATTGATTGCGACCGTCCGGAGGACGAATTAAAACGCGATCATCCTGAATTGTGGACGTACTTGCAAACAGGCAAAAAAGACGTCGCCACGCGCTTTTTGTGTAGCTCACGACGACTTTGGTACTTACAAGAACGGCGTCCCGCAGCACCTATCGTCTGCACGTACATGGGGCGAAGCGATCACGACGGACGCCCGTTTCGCTTTATCCTCAATCAATCGGAAGCGACCGCGACCAATGTTTACCTGATGCTCTATCCAAGGCCGCTAGTCGCGAAGCAACTAGCTCGGGGCACTGCAGGGCTGCGGCTATTCTGGGAAGCTTTGAACTCAATTGACCGAGATACTCTGCTCGGGAATGGCCGTGTTTACGGCGGAGGTCTACACAAATTAGAACCCAAAGAAT
The DNA here is from genome assembly GCA_043757535.1 of Burkholderiales bacterium. Classification (GTDB taxonomy): domain Bacteria; phylum Pseudomonadota; class Gammaproteobacteria; order Burkholderiales; family Casimicrobiaceae; genus Casimicrobium. The sequence goes on along the minus strand of JAYVPF010000282.1, from coordinate 13,263 downwards.
TGGCTAATGTTCCAGCTGATCATTTAGCTGCATTGGTTGGTTTATCGATCAAACCTGTAGCCCCACTCCAATACGAGTTTGATGAAATTTTCGCGACCTAGGAAAATCTTAAAATGAAGCAACATGGCGATTACGCGACTGCCAATGCCGTTTAGCCCAACGCCCGCATCACCGCACGCGGGTCTTTGTCGATCACGTTGAGCAGCACCAGCGCTGCGCCATTGGGCGAACGGTCGCCTCGCTCCCAGTGTCGCAAGGTGGCGACCGAGAAACCAAACCGGGCTGCAAATTGCTCCTGCGTTAAGCCTAGGCGCGTCCGCAGGCCGGGCACATCGACCTCTTGCGGCTGGTAGACGATCACGCCACGCGTAGTGCCGCGCGCATGGCTGATCGCCTCGTTGAGCCCCTGCTTGATGCTTTGAAATGCTTGGGTCATGTCGGTCTCCATGTTTTGCCGGGGCTACTGATCAAGCCAGACGCTGACCAGCACATTTACTAATTCACTTAATTCGTTGCGCTAGCTCTTGCTCAAATTGGCCCGTTCATTTTTGGCAAATAGCGTGAGCAAATAGAGCGGCATGGCATCGCTATGAAAGTAATAGATCACCCGCACTCCGCCCGACTTGCCCTGATTGCCGCGCCCCCAGCGCAACTTGCGTACGCCGCCGGCGCCTTCCATCAAATCACCCGCCTTTGGGTGCCCAGCGAGGTAATTCACGATGTCCTGACGCTCTGCCGAGTCGAGCAACTTGCTCGCGCCGCGAATGTATTCGGGCAATTCAGCGATGGTGATCATTGCTATAAATTGTAATCCAATGGGACGGTTTTTTTGAGCACATGTTGATGTAGTTATCCACGTGAATTGACTCTGCAGATTGGTAGCCGCGGCCGCCTCGAACGGTGGACCTCCCCTGCGGTGTGTGCATAAAGTGCCCGCGCTGCGATCACCACAACCAAGCGACGCTCATGTAGCCTACACGTAAAATCGACTTTGCGTCATTGATAGCGTTCGTTAAAGCGCCCAATTCCTATCGAATCAGCTTTGCGCCGAAAAGCCCCGTGCCTATGTGGTACAAGCCCGTTTTGTGTGTTTCTCGATAAATACATAAATTACGATGTAGTCCCGATGTGGCGGCGCTTACAGATAAAAGCTGATAACCAATTTAAGCCTGATGAAAATCCTGAATTCCACTGCCGCCGACTTCAGCGCCACGCTCGATGCGCTGACGCATCACGCGGGCGCGCTTGATGCGGACGTGGACGCGCGGGTTGCGAATATCTTGGCTGACGTGCGTGTTCGTGGCGATGCGGCGGTGCTTGATTACACGCGCAAGTTTGATCGGCTAGATGCGCCATCAATGGCCGCGCTGGAACTCTCGAAAGACGAGATGAAGGCCGCGTTCAACGCGCTTGATCCAGACCTTAAATCCGCGTTGATGTTGGCGCGTGACCGCATCGAGGCGTATCACCGTCGGCAGACCGCCGAGAGCTGGCGATATACCGAGGCGGACGGTACACAACTCGGTGTGCAGATCACGCCGCTGGATCGTGTGGGCTTGTACGTGCCTGGTGGCAAGGCGGCGTACCCGTCGTCGCTGCTGATGAACGCCGTGCCTGCAAAGGTCGCGGGCGTCAAAGAAATCATCATGGTGGTGCCGACGCCGGATGGCGTGAAGAACGCGACGGTACTCGCCGCCGCGCATCTGGCGGGCGTGGATCGTGTGTTCACGATTGGCGGCGCGCAGGCGGTGGGCGCGATGGCGTACGGCACGGCCACGGTGCCAGCGGTGGACAAGATCGTCGGTCCCGGCAACGCGTATGTTGCCGCCGCAAAGCGGCGCGTGTTCGGCATCGTTGGCATCGACATGATCGCCGGGCCGTCGGAAATTCTGGTGATCGCCGACGAAAACGCGAACCCGGACTGGGTCGCAATGGATTTGTTCTCGCAGGCCGAGCATGACGAAGTGGCGCAGTCGATTTTGCTGACACCGTCTGAGGCGCTGATCGCCGCCGTTCAAGCGAGCATCGAAAAACTGCTGCCCACGATGACTCGCAGGGACATCATCGCGGACTCGCTCGCAGGACGCGGCGCCATCGTCAAAACGCGCTCGCTGGACGAAGCGTGCGAAATCAGCAATCGCATCGCGCCAGAGCATCTTGAATTGTCGGTAGCTGACCCGGAAAAACTGTTGCCATTGCTGCGGCACGCAGGCGCAATCTTCATGGGCTACGGCAGTAGCGAAGCCCTCGGCGATTACGTGGCGGGCACTAATCATGTGCTGCCGACGTCCCGCTCCGCACGCTTTTCTTCACCGCTCGGTGTCTACGATTTTCAGAAGCGCACGAGCATCATTTATGCATCGGCGCAGGGCGCGAAAACGCTGGGCAAAGCTGCGGCGACGCTCGCGTATGCGGAAGGCTTGCAGGCGCATGCGCGGGCGGCAGAGCTGAGAATGTAGACACATTTTTCCCCCTCTCCCCTCGTGGGAGAGGGTTGGGGAGAGGGGGCGGTGGATCGAAGTCCCGCCTTTCGCACCCTGCTACCTTACCCCTCACCCTAACCCTCTCCCACAAGGGAAGAGGGGATCAAAAATCCTCTTCCGCAAAGGGAGAGTGGACGAGAGCCGCTATGAGTACCTCTGAATTCATTTCCAAAACCATCCGCCCCGAAGTGCAGGCGATGCGCGCCTACCCGGTCACGCCGCCGTGGACGGGCATCAAGATTGAGCTGATGGAAGACAACCATCTTGATTCACCGCAGTCGGCGCCTGCCATGCGCGCCGCACTGGCCAAGGCCGTGTCTGAGGCCGCATTCAATCGCTACCCCGATCCTGCCGCTCCTGAACTCAAGGCCAAACTGCGCGAGAAGCTCGGTATCGCTCCCCACCACGGCATCATTTTGGGCTCGGGTTCGGACGAAATTATCACCATGATTTCGATGGCGACCATTGCCGGCGGCGGCACGGTGCTCTCGCTCGAACCCTCGTTCGTGGTGTTCAAGAACGCTGCGAACGCGGTGGCTGGGCGTTATGTCAGCGTGCCGCTCAACACGGACTTCTCGCTCGATCTTGACGCGACGTTAGCGGCCATCAAACGCGAACAACCGAAGCTCGTATGGATCGTGTTTCCCAACAATCCAACCGGAAACGCCTATCCCGATGATGCGGTCGCGGCCATCATCCGTGCCACGCCAGGTTTGGTCGTGATTGACGAAGCTTACGAGCCGTTCGCGCAACGCTCATGGATGTCGCGGCTCGACGAATTTCCGAATCTGCTGGTCATGCGTACGCTGTCCAAAATCGGCCTCGCTGGCGTACGTCTGGGCTACGCGTTCGGCGCGCCGGAGTGGATCAACGAGATCGATAAAGTCCGCGGGCCGTTCAACGTCGGCGTGTTGCAGCAAGTTGCCGCGACCGTGATGCTCGATCACTACGATGAGTTGAAGCGCCATGCCGCGTCGATGATTGCGGAGCGTGAGCGCTTATTCGCGGCGTTATCTGCCTTGCCCGGCGTGACGCCGTTCCCGTCGGTTGCGAACTTCGTTCTAGCCCGGTTTCCAGATGCGACAGCGGTTCACGAAGGCCTGAAAGCGCGCGGAATTCTGGTCAAAAACGTTTCTGCGCAGCATCCCCTCATGGTCAATACGCTGCGCATTTCGATTGGCAAACCGGAAGAAATGGAGAAATTGCACGCGGCGCTCAAAGCGTTGATCTTGTAGGAGCGGCTCTGCCGCGACCCCGTGGCGTTTCTTTGAAGGTGATCGCGGCAGGGCCGCTCCTACAATTAGAGCTATGAACACTTTCGCCCCCCGCACCGCGACCGTCGAGCGCAACACCAAAGAAACGCAAATCAAGGTTTCAATCAATCTTGACGGCACTGGCAAGGCCGACCTGCAAACCGGCGTGCCTTTTCTCGATCACATGCTCGACCAGCTCGCGCGGCACGGCATGATGGACGTGATGGTGCACGCCAACGGCGACCTGCACATCGATGCGCACCACACGGTCGAAGACATCGGCATCACGCTCGGTCAGGCTTTCAAGCAGGCGGCGGGCGACAAGGCGGGCATTTATCGCTATGGGCATTCCTATGTGCCTCTGGATGAGGCGTTGTCGCGTGTGGTGATTGACTTGTCTGGTCGTCCGGGGCTTGACTTTAATGTGCCATTTACGCGCGCCATGATTGGCACGTTTGATGTCGATCTGACGCATGAGTTTTTTCAGGGCTTTGTCAATCACGCGCTGGTGACGTTGCACATTGACAACCTCAAAGGTGATAACGCGCATCACCAGTGCGAAACCGTGTTCAAGGCGTTCGCGCGGGCGCTGCGCATCGCCTGCGAGCGCGATTCGCGTGCGGCGGGCGTGGTGGTTTCGACTAAGGGGGTTTTGTGAAGCAAGCTCCCTCCCCCCGGGGGGGAGGGTTGGGGAGAGGGTGTTTGCATGCGCGCCATTTTGACGATTCCAGCCCAGCCTCTAACAACGTTTTCCTGTTGGTAAGCTCGTCGCGTTGGCGTCGAATGGCGGCCCCGAGGCGCGCTGCGACTGATCCACGTTTGGAGTGCATGCAAACACCCTCTCCCCTAGCCCCTCCCCCCCGGGGGGACGGGAACACGGCGGGGCTTCGCGGCTCGTGACCACCATCGCCATCGTCGATTACGGCATGGGAAATCTGCGCTCGGTGGCGAAGGCGTTTTCGCATGTTGCGCCGGATCAGCGTGTTTTGATCACGAGCGATGCTCAGGAAATCGCCAATGCTGAACGCGTCGTGCTGCCCGGTCAGGCGGCAATGCCCGAGAGCATGGCGGCGCTCAACGCATCGGGCTTGCGCGACGTGCTGAACCAAGTTTCGCGCGAAAAGCCGTTTCTCGGCGTCTGTCTCGGTCTGCAAATGTTTTTCGAAACCAGCGAAGAGGGGCCACCGGTCGTCGGAACCCCCGCGCTAGGCTGGCTAAAAGGCCGTGTAGCGCGTTTTCCGAAGCCGCATGCGACTTCGGACGGCAGCGTGCTCAAAGTGCCGCATATGGGCTGGAATGCCGTGCATTTCCCCGAATCTGCCCGTTCGCACCCTTGTTGGGCGGGAGTCGCCGACGGAACGGCGTTTTATTTTGCGCACAGCTTCTACGCGATGCCCGCCGACACGGCGACGGTCGCAGGCGTCGCTGAATATCCGCATCCAATCTGCGTTGCAGTGGCGCAGGCCAACATTTTTGCGGTACAGTTCCATCCTGAAAAAAGTGCGGACGCGGGATTGCGCGTTCTCAAGAATTTCTCGACCTGGAACGGATCGTTTTAGGCCGGTTCACCACCACTCATTTTGTTTCCACCCCGCAGCGAGTTCGCCGCACCCGCTTTTCAATATTTTCCCCATGCTAGTCATCCCTGCCATTGATCTTAAAGACGGTCACTGCGTGCGCCTGCGTCAAGGCGATATGGACAATGTCACGGTGTTCTCCGAGGACCCGGCCGCGATGGCGCGACACTGGGTTGATCAGGGCGCGACGCGTTTGCATCTGGTCGACTTGAACGGTGCGGTGCAGGGCAAGCCCATCAACGAGCGTGCGATCAAGGCGATCCTCTCGGAAGTGGGCGAGGAGATTGAGGTTCAGCTCGGCGGCGGCATCCGCGATCTCGACATTATCGAGCGCTATCTGGACGACGGCGTTGACTTCGTCATCATCGGCACCGCAGCGGTCAAAAACCCCGGCTTCCTGCACGACGCCTGCAACGCCTTCCCCGGTACCGTCATCGTCGGCCTCGACGCCAAAGACGGCAAGATCGCCATCGACGGCTGGAGCAAACTAACGGGCCACGACGCGCTCGACCTCGGCAAGCGCTTTGAGGACTACGGCATCGAAGGCATCATCTACACGGACATCGGTCGTGATGGGATGGGCACGGGGATCAATATCGAGGCTACGGTGCGTCTCGCGCAGCCGCTGCGCGTGCCGGTGTATGCGTCGGGTGGCATCCACAATGTTGAGCACATCAAGCTCCTGAAGCCTTATCAAGCGGATGGCATTGCCGGAGTGGTTTGCGGACGTGCGCTGTACGAAGGTACGCTGGATTTTCGGGCGGCGGTTGCGGCGCTGAAGTGAGCGATGAGCCTTACTTTCTCGTAGGGTGGGCAGCCTCTGCCCACCGTGACGACGGCATAACGCGAATGGTGGGCACGGGGTGCCCACCCTACAAAACAGCTCACCGCTAAAAAAATGCTCTGTAAACGAATCATCCCCTGCCTCGACATCAAAGACGGTCGCGTCGTTAAAGGCGTGAATTTTGTTGGCTTGCGCGACGCGGGTGACCCGGTTGAAGTGGCGAAGCGCTACAACGATCAGGGCGCGGATGAGCTGTGTTTTCTGGACATCACTGCGAGCGTTGAGGCGCGTGGCTTGCTCTACGATTTGATTGAACGTGTGGCTTCACAGGTGTTCATTCCGCTCACCGTCGGCGGTGGTGTGCAAACAGCCGAAGACCTGCGGCCCCTGCTGAATGCGGGTGCAGACAAGGTGAGCATTAATACAGCGGGAGTGAATCGACCGGAAATTTTCAACAAAGCGAGTCATTTTTATGGCGCGCAATGCGTGGTTGCAGCGATTGACGCGAAGCAGACGCGCCCCGGTTTTTTTGAAGTATTTGTTCACGGTGGCCGCACGGCGACTGGCAAAAGTGCGATTGACTGGGCGCGCGAAGTAGAGGATCGCGGCGCTGGAGAAATACTGCTCACCAGCATGGACCGTGACGGTGCGAAGATCGGATTTGACCTTGAACTCACGCGCGCAATTTCCGACGCCGTGAGCATTCCGGTGATCGCGTCCGGCGGTGTCGGCAACCTTCAGCACCTCGTGGATGGCGTGGTCAAAGGCGGAGCGGATGCTGTACTCGCCGCGAGCATTTTTCACTACGGCGAACACACGGTTGGCGAAGCGAAAGCAATGATGCGCGCCGCAGGAATCCGCATTCGCTAGCGTTTATTCGCGGTGATCAATCACCTTCTCAATCCGTCGATCCGGGACGAACCAGATTAGCGCTACGACGATCATGAGCGCGCCAGCGAGCAGCGAATTGCCAAACAGTGCCAACGGAATGGCAAGCACATAGGCTGCGAGCGAAATTTTGCCTTTCCGGTCCGAGCCGACAGCGCTACCCAGCACCGATTGCTCGCCGTCCAGCTTAATAATCTGCTGCTGAAGAATGACGTAGGCGACAGCGCACATCATCAAATCAAATGCGTACACCGCGACGGGCAGCGACGCGAAGTGATTCTCACCCATCCAGCCCGTGGTGAACGGCATCAGCGACAGCCAGAACAGGAGGTGCATATTGGCCCAGAGAATCGCGCCATTGACCTTCTTCACCGCGTGCAGCATGTGGTGATGGTTGTTCCAGTAAATGCCGACGTTGGTAAAGCTCAACACGTAGCTCAAAAACACAGGCCACAGCTTGGCCAAATCAGCCCATGCCTCGCCGTGCGGCACTTTCATCTCCAGCACCATGATGGTGATGATGATGGCGATGACGCCGTCGCTGAAGGCTTCTAAACGAGTCTTGCCCATGGTCTTATTCCATTTCTAAATCATCACGCTGTGAGCAACAGCGTCGCCCCAAAAATACCGATCATCATGAACACCAGGACCAGTTTAACCACGGTGCCGACAAGCAACCCGAGCCACGTCGCGAGCCCCACTTTCGCTGCTTGTTTGGCATTTTTCTGCGCGATTAATTCGCCGATCACTGCGCCAACAAACGGCATGAACAGCACACCAACCAGGCCCATAAAAACCCCCATAATCGTGCCCAGCGCCGCACCGATCAACGCCCATTTGCTCGCGCCGACTCGCTTCGCCCCCAATATCGTCGCGAAATAATCGGTCGCCCACGCCACCACCGCGAGTACGCTGATGATCGCGACGACCCACCATTTCACGCGCGTGAAATCGTCGAGCCACGCCCCAAGTACGATGCCTGCCAGCACCAGGATTGTCCCGGGCAGTGCAGGCAGCACGGTGCCCGCAACGCCGACAACGATCAGAATTACAGCAAGGAGCCAGCCGAGAATATGTGTGTCCATCTGCGTTTAATCGGTAGCGGTGGCCACGGAGTCAAAGTAGACTTTGAGTGTAGGGCACCTCTAATAATTCATTTGTGGGGCGCATTGCGTTGTCGCGCGGTGCTCGTGCTTATGGCAAATGAGCTCACGTACCAGGGCGTACGCTCTGGTTGCTGCGGTTGCTGCGGTTGCTGCGGTTGCTGCGCTCCGGGCTCCTAGCATTGCATCCCCAAAAACGAATTATTAGAGGTGCCCTTCCAGGCATTTGCTGCGCTACAATTCAGTACAGCTTTTGGCTGCAACAACGCCCGCATCGGGGCTAGCGGTAAATTTACGCAATAGTCGACAAATGACGTATCTCACCTTTAGCCCTTGTGCAAACGCCGCTTCACGCAAAAGCTGATAGCGCTACATGTCCCCCATCATCGCCATCGAACGCACCGCGTAGTGCGTCTCGCCGCGACCGACGATGCAATGGTCAAGCACGCTGACATCAACAAGCGCCAGCGCACTCTTCAGCACCTGCGTTAGCGAGCGATCCGCCTGACTCGGCGCGGTCGAGCCAGACGGATGGTTATGCGCGAGGATCACGGCGGCGGCGTTTTTCGAGAGCGCAGCGCGCACCACCTCGCGCGGGTACACGCTCGTCTGCGTGAGCGTGCCGCGAAATAGTATCTGCATTTCAATCAGGCGATGCTGCGCGTCAAGCCACAGCGCCACGAAGACTTCCACGCGTTCATGCCCGAGCGAGAGGCGCAGATAGTCCTTCACAATGTCCGGCGTATTGAGCAGCGGCCGCTCACTCATCGCGCTAGCGAGCGCACGGCGCGCCAGCTCGATACTCGCCTGAAACTGCACGAACTTCGCCTCGCCCATGCCGTGCACCGCGCAAAATTCATCGCGTGGCGCGGCGACGATGCCCGCGACGGAGCCGAAGCGTTGCAACAGTTCCCGCGCCAATTCGACCGCGCTTTTTCCAACTACACCGATACGCAAAAAAATCGCAAGCAACTCCGCATCACTTAACGCATCCGCTCCCAGTTCCAGCAATTTCTCGCGGGGGCGGTCGTCGGCGGGCCAGTCTTTGATGCTCATCTGAACTCCTATTTCGCTTGTTTTGGCGTTGCTTGCGCGAAAGACGACATAAGGGCACCTCTAATAATTCGTTTTTGGGGATGCAGTGCTAGGAGCCCGGAGCGCAGCACCCAGAGCGTACGCCCTGGTACGTGAGCTCATTTGCCAAAAGCGCGAGCACCGCGCGACAACGCGATGCGCCCCCACATGAATTATTAGGGGTGCCCGTAAAATCATTCACGCCAGCTAGTTGCTCCGCGAATGCATTCGTTGCTTGGGTGCGGAATAGCAAAATCGTGATCAGCCAAATTTCTTGGTGAGCCACGCGTAGACGGCACGCTGTTCATCCATGCCCGCACGCCGAATTTGCGCCAGCAACCATATCGTGCTTGGTCGCTCTGACGTGATGTTCTTTGCGCCCTGATTACACGTAGAGCAGAGGGCGCGAAGATTGGACAATTCGTCTTTCCCGCCAAAGCTCTTATCTTTTATGTGCCCGACGTGAAGTCTCACCTTGCGATTTGTGTAGGGATCGATATCTCCGGGGGTGAGCCCACACATTTGGCATGTGAATCCGTTTCTGTCGAGTACTTCGGCTCTGACTTTTGCCGAAAGCTTGCGACCGAAATTGATGTCCGGGCGTTCGGGCGGCGATGCGGTCAGCATGTATTCGCCCGGTTTCAGGTTGGCGCTGTCATTGTGAGTGATTATTGGCCAGCCAGCTTCGTCACGCAATTCTCGAACGCGGCGCGCCCACTCACTTACCTCTGGCCCAACCGCGTCACGAAGTTCTAACGACGAGACAATCTTGCCCACATTCGCAAGGAGAAACAACTGAATTTTTGTCTTCGAACTGGGCTTACGTGCGGGCACGTTGAGGCGTCCTAAATTTGTCAACGCTGAGAAGGTGTTCAACTAATTGTTCACCGATAAATCGGGTATACGCTGGCGGGATCGCCTCGTTGATTTCGAGCTTACTCATCCATTGAATACCCATAGCCTCGCGCGCCGCAGCGATCGTGCAGTTGCCGCCGCCAGTGACCTGAACAAAATCAGTCCACTCGTTAGTTTTTCCGTAGTGCGACTTTCGCTTGTCGAACGTGTGTACTTTTGGATGTTTGCCGTGAGGAGGCGCTTTGAGCGGGAAATTGGTTTCAAACAATCGATGACGCAACACACGAAGGCCCGGAAACATCGTTCCGCAAAGGACGACTGGGTTTAGCAGTGGTGCGCCGTCGACATTTTCGATGACGTAGGGGCACCCTGAGGCGATCAACATCTGCCGAACAGGCTCGACTAGTCGCGGCCACTTGTGGCCGTTCCGGTTGCGTTTTGCAAGATCCGAGTAAGACTGGCACGGTGGCGACGCATGAATCGCATCAAATGAAGATAAAAAATCGGGTTCAAGCTGCAAAGCGTCCGCTTGTATGAACTCAAATGGGTAGCGCAATTGTGGGTCGATATCGACCCCAACAATCTCGAATCCTGCCTCGTTGTACCCAACCGCCGCACCGCCAGCGCAGCAAAACAAGTCAAGCAAGCGTGGCCGCACTGGCTTGCCGCTTGACGCGCTACTCAGCGGAGGCGAGTCACCTACAGCATCGACTTGCGAATTTCGTAAAGATAGTTTGTCGATGGTCATGCGACAGCACGCGAGCGCCGAAGACGCAACGTCACGGCTCGGAATGGCCGAAGCGCTTGCCTTCGAGTCGCCGAACAAAACAAGGTTGACATCATTCGCCGATTATGTACGTAAACACAGTATTTGCCAAATTTGTCGTATTTGATGCGTCGTGTGGCTACCGCGAAACGTATTTCCCCAACTCCGACTTGGCAATCGCCGCACGATGCACTTCATCGGGGCCATCGGCGAAGCGTAGCGTTCGTGCCGCCGTGTACGCATACGCCAGCGGAAAGTCGCCGCTCATGCCGCCGCCGCCGTGCGCCTGCATTGCCCAGTCGATGACCTGACAGGCCACATTCGGCGCGACAACTTTGATCATCGCGATGTTCTGTTTGGCGACCTTGTTGCCCGCCACGTCCATGATCCACGCGGCGTTGAGCGTGAGCAAACGCGCCTGATCAATCATGCAGCGCGCCTCGGCGATGCGCTCGTGCCACACGCTTTGCGCGGCAACGGGTTTGCCGAAGGCGACGCGCGTGGTGAGGCGCTTGCACATGAGTTCCAGCGCGCGCTCGGACAGACCAATCAAGCGCATGCAATGGTGGATACGGCCCGGTCCAAGGCGGCCCTGCGCGATCTCGAAACCGCGACCTTCACCCAGCAGCATGTTCGCTGCCGGAACGCGCACGTTCTCGAACGTCATTTCGCAATGGCCGTGCGGCGCGTCGTCGTAGCCAAAAACGGTGAGCGGACGAATCACCTTCACACCCGGCGCGTTCGACGGCACGAGGATCATTGACTGCTGCTCATGCCGAAGCGCTGAAGGATCGCTCTTACCCATCACGATGTAGATCGCACAGCGCGGGTCACCCGCGCCGGAAATCCACCACTTGCGGCCATTGATGACGTACTCATCACCATCGCGCTCAATGCGGGTTTCGATGTTGGTGGCATCGCTCGATGCGACACCCGGCTCCGTCATTGCAAACGCGGAGCGAATTTCGCCCGCAAGCAGACGCGGCAACCACTCGGCCTTTTTGTCGGCGCTGGCGTACTGGATGATGGTTTCCATGTTGCCGGTGTCGGGCGCGGAGCAGTTGAATACCTCGGAGGCCCACGGCACGCGGCCCATGATTTCGGCGAGCGGCGCGTACTCCTGATTGTTGAGCCCGGCACCATATTCCGCGTGTGGACAGAACAGATTCCAAAGACCGGCATTCTTCGCCAGCGGCTTCAATTCCTCGATGATGTTGGTCGGCGTCCAGCGTTTTCCGGCCGCGGTATTTTCCTCAATGTCAGCCATGTACCGATGCTCGTTCGGGTAGATGTGCTGATCAAAAAAGCTGCGCAATTGTGTCTGGTAGTGTTTGACTTTGTCGCTGTGCTGGAAGTCCATATTCAGTCTCTCTGTGAACGATTATTGTGTCAGTCGGCCTGTAGGAGCGGCTGTGCCGCGACCGATGCGGACAGTGCGCCACCGGGGTCGCGGCAGAGCCGCTCCTACAAGTGGTAGATCGTTAGTGACGTTATCGAATGGCCTGCGCCACAGCCCAACCCTGTTCGGCAATCGGTCGTGCCGATTTGCCCATCGCCACTGCTTGCGCACTGGCTGCGGTGCCGTCAACCACGCGCTTCATAATGCCCTGCAAAATGCCCGCCATGCGAAACATGTTGAACGCTATGTAGAACTCAAAATTGGGAATACCGTCGGCACGCCCACTGCGTTCGCAGTAGCGTGCAATGTAGCCCTTGATCGAAGGGATGCCGCTGCCCGTGATGTCCACACCGCCCAAGCCACGCCCGGCACCGGGTGGCAAATACCAGGTCATGCAGTGATACGCGAAGTCCGCTAGCGGATGACCGAGTGTGGACAACTCCCAGTCCAGCACCGCCAAAATACGCGGCTCGGTCGCATGAAAAATGACATTGTCGAGCCGGTAATCGCCATGCACGATGCTGGTTTCTTCACCCGCCGGAATGTGCGCGGGCAGCCACTCGATCAGCGCATCCATCGCGGGGATAGATTCCGTCTCCGACGCGCGATATTGCTTGCTCCAGCGAGTAATTTGTCGCGCGAGATATCCGTCGTGACGACCGTAGTCAGACAAACCCGCAGCAACAAAATCTACCTTGTGCAGCGCGGACAACACCCGGTTCAATTCGTCAAAAATTGCCGCACGCTCAGAGGGCTGCATACCCGGCAACTGCGGATCCCACAGCACACGACCATCGACGCAATCCATCACATAAAACGCGCGACCAATGATCGATTCGTCTTCGCACAGCGTGTACATTTTGGCAACGGGAACATCGGTGCCAGCGAGACCGTGCATCACGCGAAACTCACGCTCAATAGCGTGAGCAGACGGCAGCAATTTCGCGGCAGGTCCGGGTTTTGATCGTAGCACGTACGATTTGTTCGGCGTGATCAATTTGAACGTGGGGTTCGACTGTCCACCCTTGAATTGCTCGACCGTCATTGGGCCTGCGAATCCTTCGATGTTCGCGCGAAGATA
>JAYVPF010000281.1:0-3930 GCA_043757535.1 Burkholderiales bacterium | reverse complement strand
CCCAGAGCGCAGACGATGTTGTGGCGCGCCTGATCGATGAATATGACGTGCCGAGAGAGCAGTTGTGTGCTGATGTGGCGAAATTGATTGCTGAGCTCGCCGCCGCAGGGCTAGTTTCAATCGGTGAACCTGTGTGAACGGTGACGAAGCCCTTCGTTTTACGTCGTGGTGGCGCGAGGCATGGGGTCTGGGGGCCATGCAGTGGCGCTATCTTTTGATGTCGCTAGTGTTGCTGCCGGTGATTGACGTGAGCTTGCGGCGCGTGGGCTACAAGCGCACGCTCGTCTGGCTGTCGCGACGTGCTGAACGGTGCGAGGTGACGATTAACTCCGTCGATTCACCGGGTTTCGCATCGAAAATCGCGCGTATGGTGAGCTTGGCCGGCCGCCGCAGTCCGTGGCGGACGACCTGCTTACGGCAGGCACTTGTCTTATGGTTTCTTCTGGCGCGACGCGGTGTTGCCACCGAGCTTCGTTTGGGTGTGGAAAAATCTGAAACGGGCGATTTTGCCGCCCACGCCTGGGTCGAACTTGACGGTCACGTGCTGATCGGCGGTGAGTACGTGCAGCAACGCTACGTCGACTTCAATTAACGCGGTATGTTGCCGTTAATCACAACGTAACCATTTGATCCAGTTGAACCACTTGCCCGAAACCGTGGGTTTGACACGCCGCCAACGCGACGCATGCAACGCTGGCCGAGCCGGAATCTCGTGCTGAGCGCCCAGCTGTTGGCGATTCCGCCCCAGCTGCACGTCCTGAAACCTCGTCGGCAGCAAACTATCGTGCGTGCACCGTTCAAAAAGACGGCGTTGCCGGACGGCTCACTCTGGCTTGTGCACTACCGCCGCAGAAGTGGGTATCTGCTCCGCTTTCCGCATATGGCAGACTTCGCCATCAACCGCGATGCCACTGCTGTGTCATGCGTGCCAGCGCCGGGCACCACCGCAGCCACTGTCGAGCATCTTTTTTTGAATCAAATTGTGCCGCTTGCGTTGTCGCAGCAAGGGCAGCTGGTGCTACACGGCAGCGCCGTCAATTCAGGTGGTCGTGCGCTGGCCTTTTTGGGAGACTCCGGACAAGGAAAATCAACGCTCGCGGGTCATTTTGCGTCTAACGGCATGCCGTTTCTGACCGATGACGGTCTGTTTATTGATCAACTTGACGACCGTGCGCGCGTGGTTCCGGGCCATCGCTCGATTCGGTTGTGGGCTGACAGCGAGGGCGCATTGTTGCCATCTGGTTCGAAAAGGGCCGACGAGGTGCAGTTCACCAACAAGGGGCGGTTTCATGCAGACGGCGTATTTCAGCACTGCCCTGACGCAATCGAGTTGCAATGCATTTACTTGCTTCGGAACAGCGGCGTAGATGCCGTGCAAATTTCGCCGGTGCCAGCCGCCGCCGCCTTCATATCTATGGTGAACCACTCATTTCTGCTGGATACCGAGTCGAGCGAAGTGCTCGGACGGCACTTCTCGCAATTGCAGGCATTGATGAGGACGACAAAAGTCTTCTCGCTAGATTACCCGCGCGAATTTTCGCAACTGCCGAAGGTGAAAAGCACGATTATTGCTCATGCAGGTTCGTTACCAGATTCGCTAACAACTAAGCGCTGAAACCGTTATTTAATATGGGCTTAGAACTAATTTATGCATAAAGTCGACTTTAGATTAAATTGTGCTCCGTGCCCAAGCTTGATGGGCATCTTGGCTTCAAGTCATTGCTTCGTGAGACACATTAGTGAGTTCACGACAATGGGTGAGGATCAAGGTTGAGCGCAATCGCTGGCGTCGTTCTGCTGGACGACAACCTTGACTGCGCCGCGCTCGTCCATGTACTGACGGCGGCAATGACCCAACGTGGTCCAGACGCACGCGGGCATTGGGTTTCAGGCAATGTGGCCCTCGGTCACTGCATGTTGCGCACTACCCCGGAATCGCTGGACGAGACGCAACCACTTTCCAGCGAGGATGATCGGTTCGTGATCGTCATGGACGGGCGACTCGATAACCGCGAAGAGCTGCGCCGCCATTTGCAGCTAAAGGGTTGGAATCTGCGGTCCCGCACCGATGCCGAGTTGGTACTGCGCGCCTACCAGGCGTGGGGTGTAGACAGTCCGATCCACCTGCTAGGCGACTTTGCCTACGCCGTGTGGGATCGGCATCGCCAATGCCTCTTCTGCGCGCGCGACCATTTGGGTGCCCGCCCGTTCTACTACGCAAAGACTGCGAACTACATCGCGTTCGCTTCCGCAGACGATGCCTTGCCCGGACTTCCCGGAATCTCGGGGCTGCCCAACGAGGAGCGTATCGCCGATCTTTTGGCACCAGGCATTGAAACAACCAACGCGCCACGCTCTTGGTTGCGCGATGTTTGGGCATTGTGGCCGGGTGAGTCGATGACGGTGGGCGCTGACGGCGCTGCGAGTACCTCCACTTACTGGCATCCCGAGCCCGGCGACGAGAGTGTGTACGCGTCGGATGCAGAGTGCGAGGAAGCATTCCTCGCTGTCTTCCGCGAAGCAGTAAGTTGTCGTCTTCGCTCCCTTTCGTCCCCGGCTGCCATGATGAGCGGCGGCATGGATTCCGCCAGCATTTCCGCGATGGTTCGCAGCCTATCGCCCGGCCTGCAGAGTGAGCAGTTCCATACGTATTCCGCGCTTTCCGACGACCCAAACTCCTGTGTAGAGAGCCGCTGCATCCAGCGCCTCACGAGCGGTTCGGAGGTACGAGCCAGCTTCCTGTCGGTTCCCTCCATGCGGGGCATGCTCGGACTGGACGAACTGATCGATACTATGTGGTCGCATGCTCACCCTGTAGATAACTCCATCGTACTGCCCGCAATGATGTGTCGGGCCGCCGGTGCGCAGGGCGACCGAGTCCTGCTTCACGGAGCGAGCGGTGATCTGACTCTGGACACCCCGACTTTCTACGCCGCTTATCACATGCAAACCGGGCAATGGTTGCAGGCGTGGCGCGAATGTCGGGCCGCAGTCCGCAACCACACTTATCTTCTCGGCAGTTCACCTGTTCAGCTGCTTCTGCGAAATGCCCTGATTTGTTACGCGCCCGACCGACTGCGGATGTTCGCCCGCCGATGGCGCATGCGCCATCGGGGCATCGCCCCCCAAGGCAGCGTAATAAATCCCGACTTTGCCAATCGGCTGGGTTTGATTGAGCGCTGGAACGCGGATCAAGCGCTAGCTAGTCCCACGACAATGACAGCCATGCGTCAGTCATTGGCGCAAACTGTGTTTCGCCATCCTGGTTTGGTGTCGGGCCTTTCCGCGTACGAACGCGTGGCCGGGCGCTACGGCGTGGAACTGCGCGACCCTTGGGCGGATCGCCGCGTTGTCGATTTTTTTCTCCGTCTCCCACTGCACTATAAGGTGCGCCACGGCTGGACCAAATATCTGGTTCGCAGCGCGTTCGCACGTGAGCTCCCAGCCGAGGTGCGCTGGCGTCGTGGCAAGGAACACTTGGGCTGGAGCATGACCTGCCGTCTGATGGACGAAACCCATGAGTTTGTTATTCGCACCCTAGAGACGGGACTAGAGTCCGTTTCGAAATACGTGAACACCGACGTCGTCAGGTTCACCATTAAAAACTACAACCTATGCAAAAACGATACGGATCGGGCTTTGCTTTACAATTTGACTACGTTGATCCTGTGGCTCAGGCGGTAGCAACGTCGCAGCTGGTTGTGAGCTATGCACGCCGTTAACGCGATATAACCTATTTGGACAGAGCCCGAGGGGGCAATATCCCAAAAATAAGGTGTTGGCAATATGCAAAATGAAAATGTAAGCGAGTGCCCTGTGCAAGCTAAACTTGAGTACCGCATCCCGCAATTAATTCGTTATGGCGCGATCAGCGAGCTGACAAAAAGCGGAACCGGTAGCCAAACTGAAAATGGCAGCACAATATGCGGA
>JAYVPF010000280.1:0-3937 GCA_043757535.1 Burkholderiales bacterium | reverse complement strand
CCTTCGCATGGTGGCTCGGGAACCTGGTCAGGTCGGGAACGAAGCAGCCATAACTGAATCCCATCAGTGCCGGAGTTCAGGCTCGCCACCTCATTTTTGCACGGTGTTACGCGGAACAAGCCGTCTAGTCTTTCGCGTTGCTGCGCATCTTTCCAGCCAGCCCTCCCGCCCGTCCTCCAGTTCCAATCCCGCGTTGTCCTACCTCGTCCTCGCCCGTAAATACCGGCCCCGGTCGTTCGCGACTCTGGTCGGGCAAGAGCATGTTGTCAAGGCGCTGACCCACGCGTTGAACGAAAGACGCCTGCACCACGCCTGGCTCTTCACCGGCACCCGCGGCGTCGGCAAGACGACGATTGCGCGCATCCTCGCCAAGGCGCTCAACTGCGAAACCAATGGCGTCTCGGCGACGCCCTGCGGCACTTGCTCCACTTGCCAAGGCATCGACCAAGGCCGCTTCATCGACTATATCGAGATGGACGCAGCGTCGAACCGGGGCGTCGACGAGATGACGCAAATTTTGGAGTCTGCCCCCTACAAACTTGACTCGACGCGCTACAAAGTGTTGATGATTGACGAGGTGCACATGCTGACCAACACTGCGTTCAACGCGATGTTGAAGACGCTCGAAGAGCCGCCCGAGCACGTCAAGTTCATCCTCGCCACCACGGACCCGCAGAAAATTCCGGTCACGGTGTTGTCGCGCTGTCTGCAATTTAATTTGAAGCAGATGCCGCAACCGCAGATCGTCGGCCATCTGGAGCATGTGCTCAAAGAAGAGAATATTCCCGCCGAGAAGCAGGGCTTGCGCCTGATCGCACAGGGCGCGTCAGGCAGCATGCGCGATGCGCTCTCGCTCACCGATCAGGCGATTGCCTACAGCGCCGGCAGCGTGACCGAAGAAGCAGTGCGCGGCATGCTTGGCACCATCGACACGACCTATCTCGTGCGCGTGCTCGACGCGCTGGTGGCGGGCGACGCAGCGGCGATGCTGGCGGTGGCCGATGAAATGGGTGTGCGCAGCTTGTCCTTCGCCGGCGGATTGAATGAGCTGGCGACGCTGCTGTCGAAAATTGCCGTCGCGCAAACCGCGCCGCAGGCGATTGCCGATGATGCACCGGAGCGCGACGACGTGCTGCGCCTGGCGCGCGCGCTGTCGCCAGAAGAGACGCAACTGCATTATCAGATCGCGATTCATGGCAAGAACGATTTGCCCTATGCGCCGGATGAAGCGACTGGATTCACCATGACGCTGTTGCGCATGCTGGCGTTTCGCCCGGTGTCGGACGAGACGGCGGGTGAGACGGCGGGGGAGGGTCGCGCGCGGCCCGCGCAGGCAGTTTCTACTCAGGTCTCGCCCCGAAAAATGCCTCTGGGAGCGGGTTCTGGCGCATCAATGCCGGTTGAGCCGCTCGCACCAAAGGTTTCGGCGGTACGGTCGGATAATAATGGGACACCTGCTGCCGCGCCCGGTTCAGCCGCCGCGTCTGTAGCTGCGTCTGTAGCTGCATTTGCACCCGGAGCCGCACCGACTCCTGGATTTGCTGCCGGAGCCGCGGCCTCAGTCGCTGTTGCCGCCCAAGCCGCTGCCGCTCCGCCTTCCGCATCCGCATCTGCTCCAGCCATGTCTCCCGAGCCGCCCGTCACCGGCAGCTTCGATGGCAATTGGCCTTCGCTGATCGCGCGCCTGCCGCTCACCGGCTTCGTGCGCGACTGGGCCGCCAAGAGTGAGCTGGTATCGTTCGAGAACGGCCTGTTTTCGGTGCGTGTCAGCAGCGAAAAGCAAGCCGGCGCCACGGGCATGCAGGAAAAACTGCGCGCATCAATTGAGCAATACCTCGGGCGACCCGTACGTATTGCAGTGAGCATCGGCAGCCTCGCCGGGCAGTCCGTCGCCGCGATCGAGCAAAAGAGCAACGAGGTACGCCAGCAGGCCGCCGAGTCGGCGATCATGAACGACCCCTTCGTGCGCGAAATGATGGCGCAGACCGGTGCGAAGGCGGTCAATATCCAATCGACGCGCCCGGCTTGAGGGTGCGCGCCCGCGTTCCAGCCCCGATCGTCTCGTTTACCTCACAGCGCCTGGATCTGCATCCGCGAGTATTGAATCAACCGCGTTCAATAAACCCGATTCAACCTACCGACATTGACGGAGTCCCCCATGTTCAACAAAAACCAACTCGCAGGACTGATGAAGCAGGCGCAGGCAATGCAGGAGCAGATGCAAGGCAAAATGGCCAAAATCGAGGAAGAGTTGGCGGGCATCGAGACCGAGGGCCAGTCTGGCGCCGGGCTGGTCAAAGTGACCATGACGGGCAAGTTGACGGTCAGGCGGGTGGCGATTGATCCTTCGCTCCTGGCCGACGACAAGGACATGCTCGAAGACCTGGTCGTTGCCGCCGTCAACGACGCGGTGCGCAAGGCGGAGAAAATCTCGGAAGAGAAGCGCGCCTCCGTCTCGGCCGGCATGCAATTGCCGCCGGGGATGAAGATGCCGTTTTAAGGCTGGGCGGGGCGAGCTTGAACGCTGCTTGAAAAAATCTCTTTACATAGTTAAAAATCCAGTATACTGTATAAACATCAGTATATCTGGAGGTCGCCATGCAAGCCATTCTCAGCTATTTCGCCAGCCCTGCCACCCTGCCAGCCCGCGACCGCGACAACGGGCGCGATAAATGGGTGGGGATCGTGTCGGCATTGGGTGTCGTCGTGTTGCTGGCGTCGGACGTGGTGTCGCTGCTTTGGCGCTAGCCGCAACGCTGGCGTGATACCGGGCTCGCCTTGGGATTGCCTGCAATTGCTCAGGATCGCCTGCCGTAGCGCACTTGGCCTAGCGTCACCCTCGGCGCTTAATGATCAGCACCGCCGTGCCGGCGCGCTTCGGTTGTAGCTTTTTCCATCACATAATCGGTTATCGCAATCGCCAGCGCGGAGAACAAAAACGTCATGTGAATGACGGTTTGATAGAGCAGGGTTTTTTCGTCATAAGCCTTGGCGTTGATGAAGGTTTTGAGCAGGTGAATTGACGAAATGCCGATGATCGCAGTCGCCAGCTTCACCTTAAGCACACTGGCGTTGACGTGGGAGAGCCACTCGGGCTGATCCGGGTGGCTGTCGAGGTCCATTCGCGACACAAAGGTCTCGTAGCCGCCGATGATCACCATGATCAACAGGTTGGAGATCATCACCACGTCAATCAGGCCCAGCACCACCAGCATGATGGTGGTTTCGTTGAGCTTGGTGGGACGCGGCGCCCCCTCAACAGCCACCGCATCGAGGATGTGCTTGAGCGCGGCTTCGTTGCCCAGCGCGGCGCCGATCAGATCGATCAACTCGACCCAGAAGTGGAACACGTAGACGCCCTGCGCCAGAATCAGGCCCAGATAGAGCGGGAATTGCAGCCAGCGGCTGGCAAAAATAAAACGCGGAATCGGGCGCATCGCGCGCGGCTGCACGGTCTTTTCGTCGCTCATATTGATCCTGAAAGAAAAAGTGAAAAGCGTAAATCAGCGCGGATTCTAGCATCGCGATGCTGCGCCTCGATGACGCAATTTCGTTTGCCTTCAACAGGTTGTGCGCTGCAATGAATTAAGGAAATATTTAGTTGTTGCGACGCATGATTTAAATCCTTATTTAATCTTGACAAAAATCAATAAATTATTAAAAGAGTACATAAAAACAATGACATATTAAGTAAGCGCTACAGGCCGATAAAGTTGTTGCGCGGCATCAACTGTGGCCTCAACATGCATCCCAAGTTGCTGAGGCTTTCCCGACTCACCGGGCACAGATGAGCGGGCTAAAGAGGGAGTTTTACGCAATGGTTCCTTTATTTGTTTCATTTACCTGAAATGGAGAAAACCATGACGAGCCGTGACCTTGAAATCCAGAAAATCCAGAAAGACTGGAACGAAAACCCGCGTTGGAAAGGCGTCGCCCG
>JAYVPF010000279.1:0-3953 GCA_043757535.1 Burkholderiales bacterium | reverse complement strand
GCTCCTTGCCCCACACCGAGATCGCGGCGTCAACAACGGCTAGCGTGAAGCGAATACGGTTCTCAGTTGAACCACCGAATTCGTCGGTACGTTTGTTGGAGCTATCGCGAATAAATTGTTCGAGCAAATAGCCATTGGCGCTGTGGATTTCTACACCGTCGAAGCCTGCACGTTTGGCGACTTCTGCTGCGTGCCGATACGCTGCGATGTAGGCTTTTACTTCAGCAATTTCGAGCCCTCGCGCTGCGACGCGATCCACTTTTCCGTTCTGCGTGTAGAGCGTGCCGCCGGGGTTGTAGCCGGTGCTGGCGGTCACGGGCAACACATGATCGGGTTGCAGATCAGGATGCGAAATCGCGCCAACGTGCCACAACTGCGCGACGATTTTTCCGCCCTTGGCATGAACCGCAGCGGTCGTAAGTGCCCAGCCAGCTTCCTGTTCGGGACTGTAGATGCCCGGCGTGCCGACGTAGCCTTTGCCTGTGGGCAACACCTGCGTGGCCTCCGACACGATGATCCCAGCGCTGGCACGTTGGCCGTAATACTCGGCGATCATCGCGTTTGGCGCATCGCTGCCGGGGGTTGCGCGGCAGCGCGTCAGCGGGGCCATGAAGGTGCGGTTTTTGGCTTCGATGGCGCCGACGCGAATGGGTGAAAACAGAGTGCTGGTTTGAGGGTTCATACGTAAATACTTAGTGGAGATGCTAATTACACTCGACAGAATTTGTGACGCTTCGCCGTTTATCAACCCACACCGCAAAACCCGCCATGAATCGCTCTACGCCTGTTGCTTTTATCGCATGCATCGCCGCACTCGCCGCCACGATCAGCGCCACGGCGCAGACCTTTCCGTCGCGCCCCGTGACGTTGGTCGTGCCGGTCACATCGGGCGGTTCCACTGACCTGATGGCGCGACAAATCGCCGATCCACTAGCCAAAGCGCTTGGGCAGGCGGTGATCGTCGAAAACCGACCCGGCGCCTCTGGCAATATTGCCGCAAGTTACGTGGCGAAAGCAAAACCTGACGGGCACACGTTGCTCGCCGCGTATTCCGGCTTTCATGCGGCTAATGCTTTTCTCTACAAAAACCTCGACTAGGATCCGTTAAAGAGCTTCACGCCGGTCACGCTGATCATCAATTCGGCGCAGGCGATTGCGGTGACCGATCTCGCGGCGGGCAACGTCGACATCGTGATCACCACGCCACCCGGTGTGATTCCGCTCTCGCAAACCGGCAAGATTCGCATCCTTGCCGTGACTGGCAACAAGCGCGTGCCCTCGTTGCCCAACGTGCCGAGCACCGCAGAGGAAGGCTTTCCGAACTTCTCGGTCGACGCGTGGTTCGGCTTTGTTGCGCCGATGGGCACGCCGCCAGAAGTGGTCAAACGGCTCACCGATGAAATGGCCAAAGCGGTGACGCTCGACACCTTTAAAAAAGGCGGCGAATATTTCGGCGGAGTAGCACACAGCGCCGAGTTGCTGGCCGTTTAGCTATCGTTGCGGCCAGCCTGCTTTTTCTCGCCGCTGCTCAACCACGCGGTCAACGCCTTCGTTCACCCGCTTTTGCAGTTCGGGCGTGACGACAAATCCATCGGATGCAGGCACTGAAACATGGCGCTCAACAGAACGGAGCGGCGCGCGTTTCAACGATCCATCCGCTACATTGGCGAACACGATCTCGCTGATATCCGTCACTGAATTGCTCGCGGTTGTCCGTCCATAGAGTGCGGAAAACGCGTTGCCATTGCTGCTCAAACTCTGGTAGTCACCCAGAAAATATCCGCCAGCGACCGGCGCTTTACGCAGATCAAATGCGCTGTTGATTTCGCTTCCGCTCCAGTGAACGCCATCCATCGATTGCGCGAGTTTGTAGACAGTCGGCAGCGTGCTCGTCGTCGTGCGGGCGGCAGAAAAATCATAGTAACTGACGCCGATGACGCCGTCGGCGCGCACATGAATGGTCGCCGTGAATGCGGCTGCCCCGACATTCGCATTGACCTGTGTTGGCGCGCTCCAGGTCAGACCCCCATTAGCCGATTGCGAATAGGCAATCGCGTCGACAGCGCCCGCGCTGAAACGCGAGTCCTGCCACACGACATGCAAGCGACCATCGGCACCTGCGGCCATCGAGGAGACGCCGGTGCCGTCACGCACCGGATCGCGGGTGACCGGGTCGAGCGTGCCGACGCCCAGATATTGCGCGATGGTGATCGGTGCCGACCAGCTGACGCCCTTGTCGGTCGAGCGCACGACACGAACGCGCTGCCCCGCAGGACTCAGAGTTGTGCCGCTGCGAATGATGTCGAGGAAGACATTGATCAGCACACCATTCGGCAACACCGTGAGCTGGTTAGCAAACGTTTGATTGCCAGCCCCCGGCTCGTAAATGCCGCGCGACACTTCCCATGAAATTCCACCATCGGTGGTGCGCGTGAACCACGTCGGACCGTGACCGCTGCCAATCGTGTCCAGTCGGCCCCAGATCGCATAGACATAGGCCGCATCGACCGGATCAGCGATGAGCATATTTTTGTCATGAAAAATGGTGGCAGAAGCGTCGCGCACCAACACCTGCGGCGCGGGCCAGGTGCGGCCACCGTCGACACTTCTCGCGACCTGCATGGCGCTGATTCCGTTCACGGTGAACGACTGGCCGGAGAACGACAGGGCCATTTGATACACCACGCCATCGCCGCCAATCGTGACCCATGGATCGGTGGCGCGTTCGTAGTCGCCACTGTTGGCCGCGTTGCCGCCCGAGCAGCGCGAGAACGTAGCGATGCTCGATTGCCAGGTCAGACCGCCATCAAACGACGCCGCACTCGCCACACCCCGTGACCCACCGTTCGACCAACGATCCTGTTGCCAGGCTGCCACCATGTGTTTTGCGTTGGTCGGGTGCTTTGCCAGCGAAGGCTCGACCTCCGCGCCCGCGTAGCTCACGCCGCTGGACGACTCGCCGCATCCTGCGGGAAAGGGCGACTGTGCAGGCGACACGATGCGCTTGAAACTGCTGCTTGCGAGTTGCGTGGAATCCTTCGCCGCCGGCACGCAAAACGCTGCGCCTTCGGGCGACCAGCCTGACGCATTTTGTGTGTCGTAGCTGGCCTGACTTACGGTGTAGCGATGGTTCGACGTGCGCGCATTCGCACTGGCTCGGAAGCTGCGAAAAATGCGCGTTGGAGCATTGGCAGGACAAACCCCCGATGCATCGGGTGAGGCCACTGCGAAATCAAAATCCTCAAAAGTAAAACCCGCCAGATTTTGCGCACGGATCGATTCGCAATCGATACCTTCGCGACCGTAAAAATGTGAACTCGCGAACGGAGCGCTCAAGCGGATGTAGAAGCGACAGATGCGGGCCTGTGTCGCACTCGCAGTTGCCGCCGCCGTGGCCGTGAACTGCATTCCGGTGCGCGAAAAATCAGCGGGCAGCGCATCGAGCGTCGCTTGCTCAGCGCTGCGCCCCGTGATGAAATACGCATCGAGCGGCCGGTTGTAATACTCAACCACGGTGACCGGTTGTGCGGCGGCGATTGACGTGAAACTGAACGCGGCGACGAAGCGGGTCAAAGCGCAAAATATGCGCATCAGCTTTTCGGCAAACGCCTTTCTACACCGGGGCTGCGATTGATATTCGCCAATAGTCGAGAATTGCATAATTGTGACGCTAGCCCTGATAAAACCTAAGAAAAACTTAAAAGCTGAACCGAAATTCAGATGCTTTCACGACCACCGTCGTTCTCTCTGCAAGCGGAAATTACGGCCGCAGGCTCAAAGTGTGCAACCGTCTGATTCCCCCGCTCGCGCCATGCCGGACTGACGAGGAGCGCCTCCACCCCACTACAGGGCACCTTTAATCTCTAAGGGTTGAATTCCCCGCCGCTTGCGGCGAAGCATTTGTTTCGCTGGCACCGTTCGCAATACCCCGCCCCTTGGGGCGGGGAAATTTA
>JAYVPF010000278.1:0-3967 GCA_043757535.1 Burkholderiales bacterium | reverse complement strand
CCCGAGGGCTTCGCAGTCTTTGGCTTGCCTGAGCCTCACCGGGTGCGTATGCGCACCACCAACGGCCTGGAGCGGCTGAACAAAGAGATCAAACGGCGTACCCGGGTGGCCACTTTGTTTCCGAATCCGGAGAGCTGCTTGGGCCTGGTCAGCGCGCTCTTATCCGAGCAGGACGAGGGATGGCTCAGTGGAAAAATCTATCTCACCATGAGCCCCGAAATCTCACAGAAATAAACAACCCAAAACCAACGACTTATCCACAGCATCGATACCTCGTAACGAAAGAAATTTCGCGAAATTACAGAATGAGTGTTGCTTTATCAGACAACCCAGTGCGAAGCGCTCACCATGGTGTGCGCGCAGGTGCTGGGCAACGACGTCACGCTGGGCATCGGTGCGGCTTCGGGCAATTTCGAATTGAACGTGTTCAAACCCCTCATCATTCACAACTTTATGCAAAGCGTCCGGTTGCTGGCCGATGCTATGAAAAGCTTCGACACGCATTGCGCCAGCGGCATCGAAGCGGATCGGGCGCGCATCAAATCGCTTGTGGATCAGTGGCTCATGCTAGCCACCGCGCTCGCACCGCACATCGGCTACGATCGGGCAGCGGCCATCGCCAAATACGCGCACGGCAATGACCTGACGTTGCGGCGGGCGGCGCTGGCACTAGGCGAAGTGACCGACGCAGAGTTCGATCAGTGGGTGCGGCCTGAGCTAATGGTGTAATGGATCGTCAGACTGGGGCGGCTATGACCAAAATCGAGCCAAGCGCAGATAAATTTTGACGATTCATCCCCTGCGCATGACGGACTTCAGGCGATCAGCTTTTTCGATAACACCAGTGTTTGTGACGGATGAACGGTCAAAAAGCAAATTGTCGACTATTGCCGAAAACAAGCGCTAGCCCCCGCACAAAGGTGTTTTCATCGCTTAGTTGATGCCATCGAAGGCATCCATAAACCCAATGCTGTTGTTTAATAATTGCTTCCTGTAATAGCGGCTTGCCGCCACTGCGCGTGATGTAGCTGAATCCTGCGGCAAGCAGCAGGCTGATTGCGGCAAGCCGCTCCTACGAGAACTAACCAATCCGTATTGCTACTAAACCCAATCCGGGTAACACAATCGAAGAATGAGCGCTGAAGGGCACCTCTAATAATTCGTTTTTGGGGTTGCAGTGCTAGGAGCGCGGCGCGCGGCAACCAGAGCGTACGCTCTGGTACGTGGGCTCATTTGCCAAACGCGCGAGCACCGCGCGACAACGCAATGCGCCCCACAAATGAATGATTAGAGATGCCCCTAAATGACTGGTACTGCCCGCTAAACCGTATGCCGCGCTTCCAGCAAGTCCAGTTCCCGGATGAGCTTCCTTGCGATATCGCTACCGAGTCGTCGTGCGCGCAGTTCTCCAAACAGATAGGCGCGCTCAGCCTCCAGTCCGGCCAAACGCATCTCGCGCTCGGCGAGTTCACCACGCTTGGCTAGAGCGATGGCCTCGGCGTCGCCTTCCCGACTTTCAATGCGCGCCCGGTAGAGGTCCAACACCCGTGCAGCAGCGGCTACGCTGACGACGATATCAGCGTCAGCTTCGCTTTGCGTGTCTGTTCGTGCGCGCTCTATTCGTTCAATCTCGGCGATGGCCGCGTGTGCCGCCGCCATGCGGGCAGCGGTTTCCTCGGCGTCGCGCGAAGGGTCGACGGGCATGTCTAGCCCGTTGAGCAAGAGCGGCAAACCGACGCTGGCGGCCACCAGCGAAACAATGATCACACCCATCGCAAGCAGTGTGGCCAGGTCACGCGCTGGAAAAGAAGCACCGCCGGGCAATAACAGCGGCAAGCTGAGCACACCGGCGAGCGTCACCGCACCGCGCACGCCTGCCAGTGACATGACGGTGACCAGCCGCCAACCGGAACGGACGGGCACATCAGAGGGCACGATGTCTGGTGCGAGCGCGGTTGCCGCGACCGGATCACTCGTGACCACTCGGCTCTGAAACAGCACCGACCGTAGCGACACAAACACCCATGCGACGCGCAGTGCTGCAAGACCAAGCGCAATCGCGATGACGTATACGCCCAGCCAGAGCGGATGGGTGTGACCGGTGAGCTGCACCGTGGCAGCAGCGCTAGATGCGATGCCATGCAATTGCTCGCCAAGCAGCACAAAAATCACGCCGTTAGCGGTGAATTGGATCACGTCCCAGAAAGTGTTGCGCCGAATGCGGGTGACGGCCTGTGCCTGTCCTGAACTCTCGACAAAGCTCATCGTAAGTCCTGCCGCCACCGCCGCAAGAATGCCGGACGAATGTAGCTTTTCCGCCAGCAGGTAGCAACCGAACGGAATCAGGAGACTGATGAGGATTTGCGAACCACTACTTTCGCCAAGCCGCCGCGATACGACATTTTTAAACCACGTGAGCGCAAAGGTAAGGCAGACACCAACTGCGATGCCGCCTGCCGCGGTCCATACGAGGTCAAGCGTAGCCCCCCACAACGAGAAGGCGCCGGTCATCATCGCCGCAACGGCAAAGCGAAAAAAGACTAATCCGGACGCATCGTTCAGTAGCGATTCACCTTCAAGGATACGCATCATCCGTCGCGACATCGGAACGCGTTTGGCAATCGCGGAAACCGCGATAGGGTCGGTCGGTGAGAGCACGGCCGCTAATGCGAAGGCAACCGGCAGCGGCATGGCGCGTAGCAGCCAGTGAATGAATAAACCCATGCCCACAATCGTGAACAACACCAGCCCAAATGCCAGTTGCAAGACCGTGCCCTTATCCTTGAACAATTCTTCCGGCGGTATGCGCCATCCATCGAGAAATAAAAGCGGTGGCAGGAACAGCAGGAAAAAAATTTGCGGGTCAAGGGTCACACCGAGCCGACCAGAAACACCAATGGCCGCGCCTAACGCGATCTGAACAATTGGTCGCGGAATATCATACGGGATCAACCGCGTGAACACGTCACTCAAAACCACCGCGAACAATAGCAAGAGGATGTCCGCTACGTTTTCCAAACTTGGCGCGCTCCGTATGTAACGCATCAGCATACGCGAACCATCGCGGTCGGTCTGTGAGAAAGCGCACAGAGCCGCCATGAGCGATAACCGCGCTGCCACTTCTCACTGCATCCCTCGCCAAATATCGCATAGCCATAGGGTAGGAAGTACCACGAACACGGCAATCAATAGCGCGCTGACCCATGTCGGCGTGCAGATGAGGGCCGCCGGGCTCCGATGATGCTCAGCGTGCCACTTGCTGAACGGGCGGAGTCCATGCAGCACGAAGCGATGCAATGCGTACTCGACTGCAATCCATCTCATCCGGCTGCAAGCGCGAAAACCACAAATTCCCGCCCGCGATCATCAGGGCCGTCAACTGCAAGTAACGCCGCGAGCGCCAAGCTTGCATTCAAATACAGCGCGACGTCAGCGATGTATGCAGTGGCGCTCCACTCTAGCGTTACAGGAGACACTGACTTCCTCGGGTTAGCCCATAGACGGCCTGCATTGAAGGCACGTTGCAGGAGGAAATGGGGCTAGATGCGCGCGAGCACGCCGTCTGTGCGCCAGCGCACAGTGATCGCTTCGACCTCTTGCAGCGGGCAATCGTCGGCGCAACGGCACTAAATACTGACGGCTTCGCGCGCCCCTCATCGACCATTGCGATTAGCTGCTCTGGTGACGGTAGCGTGCGCTGCCACACAGACGAGCGCGCTAATTAGTGTCTGACAGAAAAGCCCCTAATTCGCAAACTATGCGGTGCCTAAATTTCAGGCAATTCCGTATTTTTCATCGATTTCTTGTTTCCGCGAACCGCCGGCGGGTTGTTTCGTGCAATGGCGGGTGGTTTTAGGCGCTTTGGCGAGTGTGTTTCCACGCGCCATTTAAAAAGGCGCTGGTTGATTTGTTGTTGGCGCTGATCGCGCTAAGCTGTTTTTTTATACAGCTGCATTCGATCAAAATC
>JAYVPF010000277.1:0-3973 GCA_043757535.1 Burkholderiales bacterium | reverse complement strand
ACAACGAGAATGCCACCCCCTTCGTCTGGCGCAAGCGCGAGGTGAAGGGCTCGCAGCTTCGTAACACTATCGTTAACTTACGCAATTAAACACTAGTAAACGATCTAGCGAAAAGCCGCAGTGCTAAATCAGCGACTGCTGATTACTTTTTGCGCCCGAATTTTCCTTCTTCGCTTTCTTGAATGTCTGCTCGCCGCGCGACAAATCGGGGAACTGCGGGCGCTCTTTGCTTGAGAGCAGTCCTTCAATCGTCAGAATCTGAATCTTTGGAAACGCACCGTGGTGCGGGCTCTCGAAATGCCCAGCAGCGGCGGCTTCTTTGATCATTTCGCGCGTTGGTTCAATGAGCGTGATGAACAAGCCAACCGCCGCTTTCTCGCGACTGACATCGCCGATCAGCGCGGCAATCGCAGCGCGGCCGCCGGTTGCGCCGCCTTTCACCTGCACGATCACTTTTTCGGTCTTGTCTTTGCCCACCTCAATCCACAACAGGCCGTCGATGCCGCTGTCCGCGCCCTTCTTGCCGCCCTTGTACATCTGCGCGCCGACCAGCATGCATGCCCACGACTGAAACTGGTACTTGTCGTCGTTAGCGAGCTTCTGTGCGGAGCCGAAATCCTGCGGCGTGCCGATCACCTCAAACGCGCCTTTCTGCGCGAGCGGCGGAAACGCCTCTTTCATGCGCCGCTCGATCAGGCCGATCGACAGATGCGTGATGTCAATGCCCAGCCAGCGGCGCTTGAGCTTTTCCGCCGCGTGAACCGCCGTACCGCAGCCGCAGAACGGGTCGAGCACCACGTCGCCTTCGTTGGAGGAGGCGCTGATGATGCGTTCAAGCAGGGCCACGGGCTTTTGCGTCGGATAACCCATCGCTTCATCAGCCTGTGAATTGATGGGCGCAATATCAACCCATGTGTCGTCGATCAGAACACCTTCCTGTGCATCCAGAAAACGCTTCAGCCGAGGCAATCCACCCTGTTTCGCGGGCCAATAGATTAGCCCCTCCGCATCCAGTTTCTCCAAATTGTCGATGGCGTATTTCCAATGATTGCCTTTTTCACGGACACTGATTCCTCGCCAATCTTCGCCCGATGACCCGTTTCGCGTGCCTTCAGCTGTCAAATCGCCAAGTGAATATCGTCGACCAGACTGTGGATCGATATTGCTGTAGTGCTGGCGAATTCGTTCTTCGGAGTGAGGAATAAATTGACGGGTAAACGTGCCTTGCGTGCCTTTGCCGTACAAAAGAATTACGTCGTGGTTGCTGGGAAATCGGTGAAATGTCTGCGACTTTGCCGTCGTGCGCTTCCACACAATTTCATTGCGAAAACTCTCCTTCCCAAACACCCCATCCAGCACCAGCTTCAAGTAATGCGACGCCGTCGGATCGCAATGCAGGTACAAACTGCCCGTGGGTTTCAACACGCGGTGCAGTTCCAGCAGCCGATTGCACATCATGGTCAGGTACGCCAGCATGTCGTTCGGCTTGAGAAATGCTTTCAGCGCCTCCATCAGCTCGGAAACATCGGTGTTACCGCTCTTGAGAATCTCGTTGAATTCGCCTGCGGCCACTTCGTTCCAGTGCCAGGTGTCCTCAAATGCCGTGATTTGGGCGTCGGAATAGGCAGTGTCAGCGGCGGGTTCCTCAGCGGTGAGTGCCGTTTTGCCCGACGTGGAGATGACGGTGGCTCTCGACGGTTTCTTCGGCGTCTTGAACAGCAGGTTGTAGTCGCGCTTCGAATTGAATGGCGGATCAAGGTAGATCAAATCCACCGACTCGTCCGCCATATGCTCGCGCAGCACCTGCAGGTTGTCGCCGTAGAAAAGTTTGTTCGTACCGGAGTGTTGCGCCATGCGCTGGATTAGAGCATGCGCGGATGCAAAGCAGAAGGGTGACCGGAGTCGCTCTTCTGGGGCTCGCTTAGACGGCGCTCGCCGCCTTAGCTTGCCTAGCCGTGCTTCATGCCGTGGTGACCATGCATGGCCTTGCGAGCTTCTTTCAGTTTGGCCATTTCATCGGCGCTGAGCACCTGGGCGAGTTTGCCTTTTGTGCCTTCGCCGATGGCTTTCATTTGCGCGTGAGCGGCTTCGCGGGCGGCGGCGTCACCGTGCTTGCCTTTCATCGATTCCATCACGGTGTGGCGCTGGGTTTGCGATTCAGTCATGATGGTGGTGACTTGAGCTGCGCGCGCGGCGTCGAGGTTTAAGAATTTGACGATGCGCTCGCCGGGCTGATGATGCATGCCCGCTGCGGGTTGTGCCAACGCTGCGCCAGCTGCGATGAGTGCAACGGCGATGAGGGTGGATTTGATCAGTTTCATTGCGGTCTCTCTCTTTGTGGTTGTGATGAAACATGGCGCTTGCATCGGTGTGCATTGCGCCCTGTCACCATTTGAACGCACGGAACGGCAAAAACTCCACCGGAAGCGGGACTGCTTTGTAAGCAAGTGTTGCCGATTGCGAGTGCCTATCGTTGACGTGACAGCTTTTCTATGAAACGTCTGTTGCATCAGGCATAAAACGCCAAATGTTAAGAAGTCGACTATCGACTAAATGCGGCGTCAGCCCCGTATTTATGGTGCTTTCAGCAAAGAGCTGTCTCTTCCGTCGCGCTTCAAAAATCAGGTTCGAACTGAACCTATTTCACGCAGCAAACGCACTAGCCATCAAAGCCTGTTCCGACGCCGGAATGCCCAGGCTGTTCGCCGCACCCCGCCATTCGCCAACCGCTGCGCGCACATCATTCAGCACGCGCGCCGCATGCTCAGCAGTCAGCCCGTAGTCCCGGCACGCATCCATCGCGATGGACACGTCGCAAGCCGTCTCTACCTCATTGATCGCCAGTGACAGGTCGCGCCGCTCTATCGACGGATTCACGTCATACGCGGGCGACAGATGGATGCCAGCCACGCCAATGACGAAACCATGATTGCGCAGATGATCGTCCGTGTTGTGAATCAGGATATTGAAGACAACGCGACGGAACAACTGCTCGCAATCGACGCGAGTATTCGCACCGCGTGTCTGCAACAAATCCATCAGTTCAAGATAGCTCGCGCCAGCCTCACCGTCCTCGTGTTGCGTCAATGTCATCGCGGAAACAAAGGCTAGCCGACGATCCTCTGCCGTGCGATCAAACCGCCGCACCAGAAACGTCGTGTACGGGCTGTCCGGCAAGCGCAGCGGCCTCGCCTGCGGCACGTTGATACCCGCGCGCCCGGCCAGGCGATGCGCCACCAACTCCCACGCGCCCACGTCGCGCGTGTCCTGTCGGCTCGGAAACTTCGCCATACACAACGCGCCGGTCTCGTCGCGAACCGAAGCCTTTGGCCGCGCACCGCCCAGGGATGAGCCGGGCGCAAACAACTGCGACAACCAGTGCTCGTAGTCCGGGTGCTCCTCGTCATTCACATGCGCCTCAAAGTTGAGGCTCGCGGCCTGTAACTCGCGCAGCGACGCGATCGGCGGCGTAGCAAGGCGAGCATCGCTATCGATGAAAGGCCCGCCCGCCGCCGCCCGAAAGCGCAGCGCCCCAAGCCGCGTTTCATCATGCACGCCCAGCAGGTAATCCCACTCGGTCAAACCGCGCGGCCGACGCCCGTCATGTCGCGCCCGCGTGTTCTCGCGCCGCTGCATCAGCACTCGGCCCCAGCGATCTGGCGACGAATCGAGAAATATCCCGAACGACGCCCGATCAGCCGCCGGATACTGCGGCCCTGACACCAACGCAAGGTCAGGATCAAACGCAAACGCCGCCGCCCTGCGAAGCCACGTGCGGTCATACTCGAACGAGAAAATCTCTCCCGCAGCGGACGATTGACAATGCAATTCGCCCATCACAGCGGGTTGCGCAGCGGGCGCGAGCGACTCAAGTTCAACGCACACCTGAACCGTTTTCATAAACGCGGCTGCCGGTTCTACTCCCTCTCCCGCGCGCGGGAGAGGGTCGGCGTGAGGGCGATGTCGCTCACCG
>JAYVPF010000276.1:0-15102 GCA_043757535.1 Burkholderiales bacterium | reverse complement strand
TCGCAATAGCCCGCTATTGCTGCGCTTTTCGGCTCGCGCTTCATCCCAATTCAAGGCGCGCTGCTTCTCGTTGATTTATTCAGCGTCTCCCTAGACGCAAGTCGGCATGCTGAGCGCCGATTACGCCAGGTTCAGCGTAACGTCAATGTTGCCGCGCGTTGCGTTTGAGTAAGGGCACACGATGTGCGCTTTGTCAACCAGCCCTTGCGCCACTGCGCGATCTACGCCCGGGATGTCAACAGTCAACGTTACTTCGATACCGAAACCCGTCGGGATTTGACCGATGCCAACGTTGCCGGTAATTTTCGTGTCTGCTGGCAGTGCAACTTTGGCAGCGCCAGCCACATATTTCAGGGCGCCGAGGAAGCAGGCACTGTAGCCAGCGGCGAACAGTTGCTCCGGGTTAGTGCCAGGCAGACCGTTGCCGCCGAGTTCTTTTGGCGTGGTGAGTTTGACGTCAACAATGCCGTCAGACGAACGTGACGTGCCTTCGCGACCGCCGGTGGAGGAGGCTTCAGCGCGGTAGAGAACTTTTTCGATGGACATGGTGATTTCCTATGGTTTCAGTTGTGTCGGTTGGTGGGAAAGTGTCGCCACTGCGGGAAGCGCTGTGGCGAGTTGGTGGCGCAAGTCTTTCAACTCTCGCGTTAAGGATTCAAGTTGTGGCAATTGGCAGCCGGTGAGCTGCAACACGCACATCGGAATAGGTTCGGCGCGAGCGCGTAGTTTTTTGCCTGCTGTGGTCAGGGAGATTTCGACCTGGCGCTCGTCGACTGCACTGCGCTGGCGCTCAATCAATCCAAGTGTTTGCAAGCGTTTGGCCAGCGGTGTCAGCGTGCCGGAATCAAGACCCAGACGCTCACCGAGTTCGCCCACGCGTTGCGCTCCATGCTGCCAGAGCGCAAGCATGACCAGATATTGCGGATAGGTCAGATTGAGCTCCGCCAGCATCGGTTTGTAAGCCTTGGTCATCGCGAGCGAGGCCGAATACAGCGCAAAGCAAAGCTGGCGGTCAAGGTCTAGAAGTGAAGTGGCGTTATTCATTTTCAATGATTATATTGTACACAATACAATTGTCGACAATATTTATCAAGCGCAACGATTGAACGGCCTGCATACAATGCATTCCCATGCAGTTCCTTCTTGAATACGCGCCGATCATCCTGTTTTTCGTCGCCTACAAACTCAAAGACATTTATTTCGCCACCGGAGTCGCCATCGCCGCCTCGGTCATTGCCATTGCGTGGGCGCGGTTTGCGACCAAGCGCGTGAGCACCATGCAGTGGCTGTCGCTGGCCATCATCGTCATCTTTGGCGGCGCGACGCTTCTGTTGCACGACGAAACTTTCATCAAATGGAAGCCGTCAGCGCTGTACGGCGCGTTTGCCTTAGCCCTGCTGTTTGGCAAGGTGGTGCTCAAGAAAAACTGGATTCAGGTGGTGTTCAAACAGGCGCAGATTCAGGCGCCCGATAGCCTCTGGAGCAAATTGACCTGGGCATGGATTGTGTTCTTTGTCTTGATGGCCGCACTTAATGGCTATGTGGCGACGAACTACAGCCTCGACGCGTGGGTCAATTTCAAAGTGTGGTGGGCGATGGGCCTCTTCTTCGCCTTCACCATTGGCAACGTGGCGCTGCTCGCGAAATTCATGAAAGAAGGCCCGGAAAACGAGGTAGCGCCGAAATGAACACGCTTGTAAATACCCTTGAGCTGCGCCTCGCCCCACTGGCGGCCACCGTTCTGACCATCAACGACGACTCAGCGCTTCACGCTGGACACGCAGGAAACACCGGCGGCGGGCACTTATCGGCGAAAATCGTGTCCAACGTTTTTTCAGGGCTCAGTACGGTTGCCCGACACCGCGCGGTTTATGCGCTGGTGGCGGACTTGATGCCGCACACGATTCACGCGCTGTCACTGACGGTGGCGACGCCTGCTGAAGAAGCCTCAACAAAAAATCTCGCAAAATAATTCACTAAAACTTTCAATTACTGGAACAAAAAACGATGAAATTTGGTAACTCAATTGCCGCAGCAGCACTGATCGCTGCTGCCACTTTGGCAGCCTCCGCCTTTGCGCAAACCCCGGCTCCCGCGAAAAAGCCCGTCGCCCCAGCGCCCGCTGCTGCCGCGCGCCCCGCAAGCTCAGGCGACATCGCCGTGCCCGCCGAGCAGCTCGATCTGATCCTGAAAGAGCGCCTTGCTCAGGGTCAGCCGGACACGCCGGAACTGCGCGCCGTGTTGCGCGATGAGCTAGTCAATCGTGAACTGTTCATGCGCGCAGCCAAAGCCAAAGGCATTGACCGCGCTCCCGCGATGAAAACCCAGATGCAAGTCGCCAGCGATTCAATCCTGATCCGCGCCTACATCAACGAGTATTTGACCGCCAATCCGGTCACCGATGACGTCCTGAAAAGGGAATACGAAACGATCAAGGCGGGTCTGGGTGACAAGGAATACCGTGCCCGCCATATTCTCGTAGAGAAAAAAGATGAGGCCGAAAACATCATCAAGCAGTTGCAAGCGGGCGGAAAGTTTGAAGAACTCGCTAAAGCGAATTCAAAAGACCCAGGCTCGAAAGACAACGGCGGCGATCTCGATTGGGCGGTGCCTTCGAATTTTGTAAAGCCGTTTTCCGATGCGCTTGTAGCACTGCAAAAAGGCAAGTACACGCCGACCCCGGTGCAAAGCCCGTTCGGTTTCCATGTGATCCAGCTCGATGACACGCGCGACGCCAAAGCGCCCGCCTATGACGAAGTGAAGCCACAACTGGCTCAGCGTCTTCAAGGTCAGGTCATTGAAAAACATCTCGCCGAATTGCGCGTTAAGGCTGGCGTGAAGTAGGCGACGTTTCCCAGCAAATCGTGCTGCGCCGCAACAAAGTCACCTTCGGGTGACTTTTTCATTTTCCGTCGCTAAACAGTGACGAAAAGACAGACAAGCGACAGACGGATAGACCATAATCCTAATGTCACTACTTGAGGAGGAGACACAACTTGAATGGGTTCTTGAAAAATAAAGACCTGCTGGCTGGCATCATGTTTATGGTCATCGGCATCGTCTTTGCGGTCGGCGCATATAACTATCAGATGGGCACCGCAGCCCGCATGGGGCCGGGATTCTTTCCACGCATTTTGGGCTTCATCATGGCGGGGCTTGGCGTCATCATTGCTGGCATTGGACTGAAAAATCAAGCGCAATTTGCAGCGTCAGAAGGCATCGGCTGGACCTGGAAGCCAGTCATCATCCTGACCTTAGCGGTGGTGCTCTTTGGCTTCACCTTGCCAACGCTCGGCATGATCATCGCGATCGCCTTGTTGACGTTTATCTCCGGCATCGCCGCGCATGACAAAAACTATCGCGAGCTGGCCATGATCACAGTCATCATGTGCATCTTTTGTGCGGGAGTGTTTATCTGGGGACTGAAGCTTCAGATGAAACTCTTCCCCTGGAGCGGTTAGACGACTATGGACTTACTCAGTAATCTTTCCCTCGGCTTTGGCGTCGCGCTAACGGCCACCAACATCTTGTACGCACTCATCGGCTGTCTGCTTGGCACGCTGATCGGCGTGCTCCCCGGTATCGGCCCAGTCGCGACAATCGCGATGCTCTTGCCGACGACCTACGCTTTGCCGCCAGTCTCAGCACTCATCATGCTGGCCGGTATTTATTACGGCGCACAATACGGTGGCTCGACCACGGCGATTCTGGTCAATCTACCCGGTGAATCCTCCTCAGTGGTGACCGCGCTGGACGGCTACCAGATGGCCCGTAAGGGTCGCGCCGGAGCGGCGCTCGGCATTGCGGCTATCGGCTCGTTTATCGCGGGCTCGTTCTCCACGTTGCTGGTAGCGGCCTTCGCACCACCATTGTCGGAAGCCGCTTTAAAGTTCGGCCCGGCTGACTACTTCTCGCTGATGGTGCTCGGTCTGTTCGCGGCCATTGCGATGGCGCACGGTTCAATCGTCAAGGCAATCGCGATGGTCGTGTTGGGCATCGTGCTAGGTTTGGTCGGTACCGACGTGAACTCAGGGGTTGCGCGCTACAGCTTTGATGTGCCGGAACTCACTGACGGCATTGGCTTCGTAGGTGTCGCAATGGGTATCTTCGGTATTGGTGAAATCCTCACCAACCTGGAGCAAGGCGAAGACCGCGAAGTGTTCACCTCAAAAGTGGGCAGCTTGTTACCTACGTTGCAGGATTTCAAAGACTCCTGGGGCGCTATTACGCGCGGAACGTTGCTCGGCTCGGTGCTCGGGATTCTGCCCGGTGGCGGTGCCGTGTTAGCCTCGTTTGCGTCTTACACGCTTGAGAAAAAAATCGCAGGCCCAAAAGCCAACCCACCGTTCGGTCAAGGCAATATCCGTGGCGTAGCCGCTCCCGAGTCAGCCAACAATGCGGGTGCGCAAACGTCCTTCATCCCGCTCCTGACGCTTGGCATTCCGCCGAACGCCGTGATGGCGTTGATGGTCGGCGCGATGACGATTCACAACATCCAGCCGGGCCCGCAGGTCATCACGGCTAACCCACAGTTATTCTGGGGCCTGATCGCCTCGATGTGGGTCGGTAACGCGATGCTGGTGATTCTGAATCTGCCGTTGATCGGCATGTGGGTTCAGCTGTTGAAGATTCCGTATCGCCTGCTCTACCCGATGATTCTGGTGTTCTGCGCGATAGGCGTCTACACCGTGAACAACACCACGTTCGACGTGTGGATCATCGCGGCGTTCGGCGTGATCGGCTACATTTTCGCCAAGCTGCAATGCGAAGCAGCCCCGCTCTTGCTCGGCTTCATCCTGGGACCGATGATGGAAGAGAACCTGCGTCGCGCCATGCTGTTGTCGCGTGGCGATGCGATGGTGTTTCTGGAGCGTCCGATCAGCGCATCGATGTTGGTGCTCGCAGTGATTCTGCTGGTCATTCTGGCACTGCCAGCGATTCGCAAGAAACGCGAAGAGACGTTCGTCGAGGATTGATCCTTACGGATGTTCAGCAAAAAACGGGCGCTTCGGTGCCCGTTTTTGTTGCTGCGGAGTATTCTTGCGTGGCTTTTGGAGGAGGATCAACATGAGCAACACGACACGTCGCGATATTTTGAAATCGCTTGGCACAGTTGGCACGGTAGGCATGATCGCGAGTGTCAGTGGCGCAAGCGGGGCAGCGTCGGCGCAGGCGCCAGCGACACCATTTCGCGTCGCCACCACCACCATCCCTATCGTTGGCAGCGCACAGATGTTTCCGGTACGGCGCATCTATTGCATTGGCCGCAATTACGCCGCACATGCGCGCGAAATGGGCTCGGATCCGACGCGAGAGCCACCGTTCTTTTTTCAGAAACCGACGGATGCGATCCAGCTCGTGCCGCCGGGGCAAACGGTGGATCATCCGTATCCGCCGCTGACCAAAAATTATCACTACGAGATCGAACTGGTCGCTGCGCTTCACAGCGGCGGTCGCAACATCGCACCCGCCGATGCGTTGAAGCATGTGTTCGGATACGCGGTCGGACTCGACATGACGCGGCGTGACTTGCAGCGCGCAATGGGTGACGAGAAAAAACCGTGGGAGATCGGCAAGAGTTTTGACAAATCAGCGCCAATCGGCCCGATTCATCGCGTTGAGGACACCGGGCATTTCACGCGTGGCAAGATTGAGTTGTACGTCAACGGCAAGGTCAAACAGAGCGCCGATTTGCAGCAGATGATCTGGAATGTCGCCGAACAAATCAGCAAACTCTCAGATGCGTTTGAGCTGATGGCAGGCGACATCATCTACTCCGGCACCCCGGAGAACGTCGGCCCCGTGGTGCGAGGTGACGTGATGACGGGCAAGATCGATAAGCTGCCGGACATCACGGTGAAGGTCGTTTGATCAACCTTCACGCGGCACGCCCCGCTCAGCGCTTTCCGACCTGAAAAATCAAGCCAGATGCTTTTTGAACAGCGCCAGCGTGCGATCCCATGACAATTTGGCGGCCGCCTCGTTGTAGCGCGGCGTGGAATTGTTGTGGAAGCCGTGCTGAGTGCCTTCGTAGAAGTACGCCTCGTGCCGGGTGCCAGCGGCTTTAAGCGCTGCTTCATAAGCGGGCCACATCGGGTTGATCCCGGTGTCGTTCCCCGCGAAGTGAATCAGCATCGCGGCCTTGATATTGCCGACGCTAGCGGTCTCAGCGGCGGCGCCGTAGTAAGGTGCGGATGCCTGCAAATCCGCGCCCATCGCAGTGGCCAGATAGTTGCTCGTACCGCCGCCCCAGCAGAAGCCAGTGACGCCAAGTTTTCCCGTGGAAAGCTTGTGCGCCTTGAGCCACTTCGCGCCGTTTAACATGTCAGTTCGCAGCTTGGCTTGATCGAGCTTCGCCTGCATTGTGCGGCCATCGTCGTCGTTGCCGGGATAGCCGCCAAGG
Source organism: Burkholderiales bacterium (assembly GCA_043757535.1). GTDB lineage: Bacteria > Pseudomonadota > Gammaproteobacteria > Burkholderiales > Casimicrobiaceae > Casimicrobium. The sequence continues at coordinate 8,699 of JAYVPF010000276.1, read as the reverse complement.
GGTGCGAGGCCGTCTGGTGCGAGCGCAAGATAGCCTGCGGCTGCGGCGCGGCGCGCGACGTCTTCGATGTACGGATTCAAGCCGCGATTCTCGTGGATGATCAGTACGCTCGGGAACGGCCCTGCGCCTGCAGGTTGCACGAGGTAGCCGCGCATTGCGGATTCGCCGGTGCCGTTTCCGCCCGGTGACGGGTAAGTCACATAGGACGCCTTGATGCGTGGATCGGTGAACGAAATCGTTTGCGCTTGTGCGTACTGCGGCAACAGCGAGGTGGCCATCGTTAACGCGGAAACACCCAGAATGGTGAGCGCCCCAGCGCGCTTCAAATATTCGCGGCGATCAATCTTGCCGTGGCAATATTCGTCGTACAAATCGTAGACGCGTTGGTCAATTTCGATTTGGGTAACGGCTGTGTGGCCTGTGTGTTGTGCGGCTTGGCTCATGAAATATCTCGGGTGAAACATGGAGCCCAGACTGTAGCGCTTTGCGTCGGGACTCGGTATGGGGTTGATCGGAATTTGACGAGCAGCTTTATCGCTGATGCCTCATTTTATAAGGGCTGAGATTGCATTTCGTCTTAAGTCGATAAACTACGTTTTGCGCCATTAGCCCCGGTGCAACGGTCGTTATAGCGAAAAGCTGATGCGCTATCGTTTGCCCAAATAAGTGGCAATCACCCGCTCGTCATGCAGCAAATCGGCCGCATTGCCTTCAAGCGAAAGCTCACCCGTCTCCAGCACGTAGCCGTAGTCGGCTGTCTGCAATGCCGCACGCGCGTTTTGCTCGACCAGCAGCACCGACAACCCGCTTGCGCGAAGCTTGGAAATCGTCGCCAGAATGTCGCGGGTGACGAGCGGCGCGAGGCCGAGGCTGGGCTCATCCAGCAACAGCAATTTAGGTTTTCCCATGAGCGCGCGGCCCACCGCGAGCATCTGCCGCTCGCCGCCCGAGAGCGTGCCCGCGTGCTGCGGTTGCCGCTCTTTCATGCGCGGGAAGAGCGCGAAAACCTCCTCCAGCGTATTCGCCAGCGCAGCGCTTTTCTCGCCCGCCCGACGACGCGCAAAGCCGCCCAGTTCAAGGTTTTCCAGCACCGTCATTGCGGCAAATAGTTCGCGCTTCTCAGGCACCAGCGACATGCCCATGCGCACCAGCGCTTCGGTGTCTTTGCCATCGATTCGTTCACCCGCAAAACGCACCTGGCCATGCGACGGCAAGAGGCCCATGATCGCCGACAACAGCGTGGTTTTGCCTGCGCCATTCGGGCCGATCACGGTCGCGATTTTTCCGCGTGGCACGTTGAGCGACACGCCACGCACGGCTTCAACCTGGCCGTAGGCAACGTGAATGTCTTCGACTTCTAAAAGGAGTTCGCTCATGTTGTTGACGTCACGCGCCCAAATAGGCTTCACGCACAGCGGGATCGGCCTGCACCGCTTCCGGCAGTCCCTGCGCCAGCTTTTGCCCGAAATTGAGCACAACAAGCCTATCGACCAGGCCCATCACAAAGTCCATATCGTGCTCAACAAGCAACACCGTCATGCCCTCGCCTTTGAGGCTACGGATGAGTTTGGCCAGTTGCGCTTTTTCAGCGAAACGCAGGCCTGCGGCTGGCTCATCGAGCAGCAACAGAATCGGGTCGGACGCCAGCGCGCGCGCGATCTCGACGATGCGCTGTTTCCCCAGCGGCAGACTGCTCGCAGCGTCATGCGCGTGATCGGCGAGGCCGACGCGTTCGAGTTGACGCATGGCTTCGGCGAGCGCGGCGGCTTCGTCTTCGCGATTGAATTTGAGCGCGGAGGCGAGGATGCCTTTGGTTCCGCGCAGATAGGCACCGAGCGCGACGTTGTCAACGACCGTCATCGTCGCCACGAGTTTCACGTGCTGAAAAGTGCGGGCGAGCCCGAGCTTTGAGATGGTGCTGGCGGTCTGGCCAATCAACTCCTTCCCCATGAATTTGATCGAGCCGGAAGTGGCATCGAGAGCGCCCGAGATCAGGTTGAAGCAGGTGCTCTTGCCTGCGCCGTTCGGGCCAATCAGGCCAACGACTTCACGCGCATTCACGTTGAAGCTGACGTCGTTAACGGCGACCAGACCGCCAAAGCTCTTGCGTGCTGCGTTGACATCAAGCACAGGCGAATCGGCGACCGGCATGCTGCGATGTTGCAGGCGATCTGCCGCCGCTGGCAGCGCCCGCTTTGCCTGCGGCACAAAGCGCTGCAGGTAAGGCAGCAAGCCGTCGCGCGCGTATTGCAACATCACCACCAGCAGAATGCCAAACACGATAATCTCGAACTGTCCCGCCTCGCCAATGATCTTGGGCAGTAAATCTTGTAACCATGTTTTGAGTAACGTGATCAGCGTCGCGCCCAGCACTGCGCCCCAAACGCTCGTCGCGCCGCCGACTACCGCCATGAACAAATATTCGATACCCTGATTGATGCCGAAGGGTGTTGGGTTCACGAAGCGCTGCAAGTGCGCATACAACCATCCGGACACGCAAGCCAGCAACGCGGCAATCACGAACACCGCCGTCTTCATACGGCCCGGATGCACACCGAATGCCGCAATCATCGTGCTGCCCTGTTTCAGTGCGCGGATGGCGCGCCCCGGTCGCGAATCGAGCAGATTGGCGACGCACCACAGCGCCGCGAGCACCACCAGCCAGATGAAATAATAGAAATGCGATTCTTTCAACACCTCGAAGCCGAAGATCGATACCGGCGGCACACCGGTCAGACCGGTAAAGCCACCGAAACTCTCAATCGTTCCCATCAGGTAGAACAGCGAAATGCCCCAGGCGATAGTCGCCAGCGGCAGGTAATGTCCACCCATCGAAAGCGTGATGATGCCGAGCACGTATCCGATCACCAGCGTGATGCAAAGTGCAATCGGCAGCGTGATCCACGGCGAAAAACCGTACTGTGTTGTCAGCACCGCGGTGCTGTATGCGCCAAGCCCTACAAACGCAGCTTGCCCGAAACTGGTTTGCCCGGCAACGCCAGTCAACAACACGAGGCCGAGCGCAACCAGGCTGTAGAGACCGATGTAGTTGAGCAGCGTGACGTAGAACGCTGGTGCAATTTGCGGCGCAAGGGCGATTACCGCAACCACGATGGCCAACAGGACACGAGGGTTCATGTCACTGCTCCTCGTGATGGGTCGCGGTAAACGACCGCCATAAGAGCACAGGCAGAATCAGTGTGAAAACGATGACTTCCTTGTACGCGCTGGCCCAGAACGACGAGAATGCTTCAACCAGTCCCACAAAAATAGCGCCTCCCGCTGCAATCGGATAGCTCGCGAGCCCGCCAACAATTGCGCCGACGAAACCTTTGAGTCCGATCAAAAATCCTGAGTCGTAGTAGACCGTCGTGATCGGCCCGATCAACAAACCGGACAGCGCACCAATGGCTGCAGCGAGCGTAACGCTCAAGCTTCCCGCGAAGTTGGGGCTAATGCCTACGAGCCTTGCGCCTGTTCGGTTGGCAGCAGTTGCGCGCAACGCCTTGCCGAACAGGGTGTACTTGAAAAACACTGCCATCGCGACGACGAGCGCGACCGTAAACGCATAAACAAGCAAGCTTTGCCCGGACACATTCATGCTACCCAGCGCGAAAGTAGATGCAGTGAACGCTGAGGTACGCGCGCCTTCTGCGCCGAAGAACAACAGCCCCAATCCAGTCAATACAAAGTGCACTGCAACGGAGACGATCAAAAGCGTCAGCACCGGCGCTGTAGCAACCGGCTGATACGCCAGCCGATAAATCGCAGGTCCCATCGACGTGACTGCGATCACTGTAGCCGCCACCTGCAACGCAAACCCCGCCTGCATGGCGAAGACAGCCCACACAATGACTGCCGCGATCACGCAAGGCAGCGCGGTGCCCGCAATCGCTCGTAGCATTCGTCGCGGCTCTTTGCGGTACGCCGCGATCTCCGCAAGCAGCACGGTGCCCGCTAAAGCGATCAACAGCCAAACCGTGCCCGGCAACTTGTGCTGCTCGAACGACGCCAGCGTCAACACGGCGAAGGCGACAAACTCGCCCTGCGGAATGAAAATGACACGCGTCACCGCGAACACGAGCACCAGCGCCAGTGCCAGCAAGCAATAAATCGCGCCGTTGGTCAGGCCGTCCTGAGTCAAGAGCGCAGCGATTGAAAAGTCCATAAGCGGGTGAAAGCTACTGATGCCGTAGCCCGGAAGGAGCTACAGCGTATTCCGGGTTGGTATCACTTCTGCGACGGCAGATATTTGAGCGCCCACGCTGGGTTCAGAACCCGGAGGACGCTACGCTCTGTCTGGGCTACGTCGTTACTTCACGCCCGCCAACGCCCATTTACCGTCTTTGATGGTGAACATCGTGCGGCCACGGTTATCGAGCCCGTTGTGGTCAAGTGCTGACATATTAAATATGCCATGCACACCGGCAACTTCTTTCGTGTTCTCCAGCGCGTTGCGCAGCGCCAAGCGGAACTCTTTAGTGCCCGGTTTCGCAGTTTTCAGCGCTTCCGGCACCGCCTTGTCGAGCACGATGTACGAGTCCCACGCATGACCGCCAAACGTCGTGCGCGGGCCAAATCTGGCTTCGTATTGCGTGATGTAGTCCTTGGCAACCTTCTTGATCGGATTGCTGTCCGGCAGTTGCTCATAGGCGAGCATTGGGCCCGCTGGCAGGAAGGAGCCGTTGCCGTCTTTGCCGACGACGCGCAGGAAGTCCGAGTTGCCAACGCCATGCGTTTGATAGATGCGGCCTTTGTAGCCGCGTGCCAACAGCTCTTTATGCGGCGTGGCAGCCGGTGTTCCAGACCCAACAATCAGGATCGATTGCGGGTTCGCGGCCATCAGCTTCAATACCTGCCCGGTGGTGCTGGCGTCGGTGCGGTTAAAGCGCTCAACCGTGTCCATCTTGATGCCAGCGGTCGCGGCCGAGCGCTTCATCTCCACGAGCCACCCTTCGCCGTACGCATCGTTGTAGCCGATGAAACCCAGCGTCGTGATGCCCCCTGCTTTGGCATGCACAGCAATGGCATCAGCCATCAGCGAATCATGCTGTGACACCTTGAACACCCAGCGGGTTTTCGGGTTGGCCGGATCAACAATGCGCGCCGAGCCACCCAGTGAAATATTGGGCGTTTCGCCATCGGCAACGACATCGATCATCGCCATCGCGTTTGGCGTGGTGGTGGAGCCGATGATGACATCAACCTTGTCCTCGGTGATCAATTTTTTGGTGTTGGTGACGGCCCTGGTCGTGTCGGAGGCGTCATCGAGCACGATGTAGGTCACGTCGAGCCCGCCGATTTTCTTCGGCATCAGGTCAATCGTATTTTTCTCGGGGATGCCGAGCGATGCCGCTGGCCCGGTCAACGATAGCGTTGCGCCAATTTTGAGTTGCGCGTGTGCCGCCGATGCCACCAAGGTCGCCGCGATTGCAGCACAAAGAATTCGAACCATAAAACCTCCCATTATTTTCCGGAATCAACAACCCGACAATTGCTTGTCAACAGTAAACAATGATCGAGGGACTTGACTTTTTTTGCAAGTCAGTATCGCCCAAAACGTCGCTGAATAACGTTCAACTGCGCAAGTGTAAACCCCAGAAAAAGAAAAACCGACCAAGCGGTCGGTTTTTCTCGAATCGAGTGCTTGCGACACTATTTCTTGAGGCTATCGCGAATTTCACGCAACAGAACTACGTCTTCCGGTGTCGCAGCCGGGGCCGGAGCAGGCTCTGCCTTCTTCATGTTGTTCATCGCTTTGACCATCAAGAAAATAATCCAGGCGAGGATGACGAAGTTAATAAGAACCGTAATGAAATTGCCCCAGGCAAATGTGGCAATGCCCGCCTTCTTCAAGTCGGCAAGCGCGGTGAGCTTGTTCGGGTTATCGCCCAGCACAATCAACATGTTGGAGAAATCGAGACCCCCAAAAATCTTGCCCACAACCGGCATGATGAGGTCGCCCACAATCGAATCGACAATCTTGCCGAAAGCGCCACCGATGATGACGCCCACCGCTAAATCCATTACGTTGCCTTTGAGTGCAAAGGTCTTGAATTCATCCATCATTGACACGATTTTTTCTCCCTGACTGATTTGAAGTAATTGCGGCTAGATCGCCGCGTCCCCTGTTTCCCCTGTGCGAATACGCAGCACCTGCTCCACATTCGACACAAAGATCTTGCCATCGCCAATTTTTCCGGTGCGCGCGGCTTTAACGATGGCCTCGACTACACGATCAACGTCGGCATCGGCAACGATGAGTTCCACCTTGGTTTTCGGCAAGAAATCGACAACGTATTCGGCACCACGATAGAGCTCCGTGTGACCGCGTTGACGCCCGAAACCCTTGACTTCGGTGACCGTCAGTCCCGTGACCCCGGCCTCTGCCAATCCTTCCCGTACCTCGTCAAGTTTGAACGGCTTGATAATAGCTTCTACTTTTTTCATACTATCTCCTCCATCGTAAGCACTTAAGTCACGGCGTGAGTATGCCAGACGATGAAGGCAAGTGGAATTATGCGGCGAAAGGTTGTCGCGCGATACGCCCCGACAAACTAAACAGACTCGTCCTAGTTCGGATCGGGCACCACGGCGGTCACCTCAATCTCCACCTTGGCGCGCGCTTCAACAAGGCGCGACACTTCCACGCAGCTCATCGTTGGAAAATTGCGCCCAATGATTCCGCGATAAACCGCGCCCAGCTCTTTCAGTCGCGCCACGTATTCGTCGCGATCCACGATGTACCAGGTCATGCGCACGATGTGTTCCGGGCCTGCGTTCGCTACACGCAACACGGCGAGAACATTCAACAAAGCCTGAGCTGTTTGCGCGATGAAATCATCGGTAGCAAACTGCTGTTGAGCGTTCCAGCCGATCTGACCGCCGACGAACACCATCGTGCCGCGAGCCGCGACCCCGTTGGCGTAGCCCTTTGGGGCGATCCATTCGGGTGGTTGTAGTAATGTCATTTCGTGGCCTCACTTTGACGCAGCCGATGCCGCTGCAATTTGCCTGTTTCCGTACGCGGCAGGCTCGCGACGAATTCAATTTGTCGCGGATATTTGTAAGGTGCGAGATTCGACTTCACGAAGTTCTGCAATGTGGCGCAGAGCGTTTCGTCCGCGACAATTTCAGGTTTCACTACGATGAAAGCTTTCACGATCATGCCGCGCTCAACGTCGGCCCGACCGATCACGGCGCACTCTGCCACTGCGGCATGTTGCGAGAGGCAATTCTCGACCTCTGGCCCCGCCACGTTGTAGCCTGCGGTAATGATCATGTCGTCATCGCGCGCCTGATAGAAAAAGTAGCCATCGGCATCCATAACAAACGAATCACCGGGATAGTTCCAGCCGTTTTTCACGTATTTTTTCTGTCGTGGTTCGTCGAGATACTTGCAACCCGTGGGGCCGATGACGGCGAGCTTGCCGACCGTTCCCGGCGGCAAAGGATTGCCACTTTCGTCGACGACTCGCGCGAGGTAGCCGGGCACGACTTTGCCGATGGCACCGGGCCGTACGTCGTCGCCTGCACTTGAAATGAAAATGTGAAACATCTCGGTCGCACCAATGCCATCCAGCAATTCGATACCCGTCGCCTGCTTCCATAACTGCCGCGTCACGTCCGGCAAACCTTCGCCCGCGCTCACGCAAATCCGCAGCGTTGGCATCGGCGTTTTTTCAGCGAACGCGGCCATGCGCCGATAGAACGTGGGAGCCGTGTAGCAAATCGTTGCACCGACCTTATTGATCGTACTTACCATGACCTCTGGCGAGTAAGCTGCGTCCGGAAAATACACACTCGCGCCCGTCCACATCGGAAACACCAGCATGCCGCCGAGCCCGAAGGTAAACGCCAGCGGCGGCGAGCCGACGACGATGTCATCAGCCGTCGCGCGCAAAACGTGACGCGGCCACGTCTCGCATGCGGCCATGATGTCGCGGTGTGTATGCAACGCAGCCTTGGGTGCGCCCGTGGTGCCGCTGGTAAACGCCATGAGCGCGGTGTCATCGCTATCGGTCTTGGTTGCGGGACAGACGGTGCTTTTACCTGCAGCGATGCAGCGCACTTCGCTAAACGTGACGATGCGATCTAGCACCGGACAGTTCATTTTTGCGATTAACAATTCTTCGGTCAAGGCATCGGCGCAGAGCGCAAAAGCGACCTGTCCTTTGCCAATCACATCGGTGAGTTCGCGAGCGCGCAGCATCGGCATCGTCGCCACAGCGACCAAACCCACTTTAACCACTGCGAGCCAGGCCACCGCCATGTCGATGCTGTTACCACCGCGCAGCAAAACACGATTTCCCGACACTAGGCCATAGTCCTCGATCAACACGCGAGCAAGCTGATTCACCCGATCCAGCACCTGAACGTAAGTCAGAGATTCACGCGCATCCCGCAGCAATAAACGCTGTCCGTTACCTTTCACCACGTTGCGATCCAGCAACTCAACCACCGCATTCAACTGCGCAGGAAATTGCAGCTCAGGTCGCTCGAAAATGAACTGCGGCAGATCACTCGCAGCGGGCATACGGTCATGCACGAATCGATCAATTTGTGTGCTCACGTTTCTACCTCCCGCAAAAAATCTTGCATGTCTGACCCTGAGGTTTCCCCGCGAATAGTTATTGCGAATCAGTGGGTTAGCGGCTACATTTCGCGTAAAAACTGCATGCATGGTGAATTGGCGTCAC
>JAYVPF010000275.1:0-15127 GCA_043757535.1 Burkholderiales bacterium | reverse complement strand
GTTTTGTGGGCTGCTTTGGCCAGTTCTTTAGCTGCAATCAAAACGTCGTCGTCAATGTCGAGTGTGGTGCGCATGAGTATTCCTATTGATCTCATCATATTTTATAGCATCTGATGTATTGATGCGTGATGCGGAGATTTTGGATGGATAGCGTATTGTCAGTTTCCTCAACAGTGCGTGTTGTTCGCGCGGACAAAAAAAGAGCCGCATTGCGGCTCTTTTTTACCGGATTAGTTACGTGCCTCAGACCGAAGCCCTTTCGCCCACGCTGTCATGTTGAGCCAAGCGAAACATCCGGTGGTCTGCGCAAACGCTCGTGGTGACCGAATGGGTGGGCATACTGATCCTTCGCGATGCTCAGGATGACATCTTGCTATCTGAGGCACGTAACTAATCAGGTAAACCGTTGATGAGCTGGGCAGGCACACGACGGATGGCTTTTTCGACAATTGACTCAGTGCGTCAAGCAGGTTCAGCGTGCCGACGACATTCACAGCGTAAATCTGGGCAGCATCCGCATGCGCGACGTAGCTCACGGCTGCGCGATGCACAACGGCATCCGGCGCGGCTCGCGCGATCTCCTCGGTCACACTGGCGGCGTCAGTTAAATCAGCATTCAGGCCGACGCAACGCCACCCAGCCTTGGTCGCCACCGGAATCAGGTGCTGCGCAGTGAAGCCGGAGGCCCCGGTAATGAGCAAGGTTTTCACGCCAGGCCCACCGTTTAGAAACTGAATCCCGTCCGGATACGACGCAAATCTTGCTTCACCATCATGGCGCACAGCTCTTCCAGGGTCGTCTTCGGCGCCCAGCCCAGAACTGATTTCGCCTTGGCTGGATCACTGATCAAAAGATCGACTTCTGCGGGTCGATAAAAACGGGGGTTAATTCGTGCAACCATGTCGCCGATCTTGATGCACCCAACATCAACCGCAACCTTCTCGGTACTGGAATCAATGCTGTCCATGATCGCTACTTCGCTCTCCGCGCGACCGCGAAACGCAAGCGTTACGCCGACAGCACGGAACGCTATGCACAAAAAATCCCGCACTGTCTCCGTACGATGGGTGGCGAGCACGAAGGTGTCTGCTTCAGGCGCCTGCAACATGCGATGCATGCCGTCGACATACTCTCGAGCGTAACCCCAATCACGCTTGGAATCCAGATTGCCCAATTCCATGCAGGCAAGTTTTCCGAGTGCAATTTTTGCCACGGAATCGGTAATTTTTCGCGTCACAAACTCGCGCCCCCTGAGCGGGCTCTCATGATTAAACAATATTCCGCTTGAACCGAAAATTCCGTAACTCTCGCGATAGTTCACCGTCATCCAGTGCGCATAGAGCTTGGCGACACCGTAAGGACTGCGCGGATAGAACGGCGTACTTTCAATTTGCGGAACCGCCTGAACCTTGCCGAACATTTCAGAGGTCGAAGCTTGATAGAACCGAATGGATTTGTCCAGAATACGGATCGACTCCAGCAGATTCAACGCTCCCAAGCCAGTAATCTGCGTGGTGGTGGTGGGTTGCTCGAAACTTACGCCGACGAAGCTTTGCGCCGCGAGGTTATATATCTTGATCGGTTGTGTTTTTTGCACAAGCGCCAGAGCGGCACCCAGATCCGTCAAAGCGCATTCGAACAATTCAAAGTTTGGATGATCTGCAATACCTAATTCTTCAATCCGCTAAAAATTGACTGAGCTGGTGCGACGATACGTGCCGCCGACGCGATACCCCTGATGCAGCAGCAACGCGGCGAGGTAGGGCCCATCCTGGCCAGTGACGCCCGTAATGAGCGCGGTTTTCATAAGTTTTCAGTTCGCGTTTTCAATGACTAACTTAATATTTTAAGTGCCTACCGGTGGCAGATACGCCACGCCCGCCAACGAAGCAACCTCGTCCACCACGACCGCGAACGGCGCGAACAGCCGGGAAATCACGACCGCAGCCAGTCAAGCCCCGGCACCGCAGAAAGCGGGTACCTGCGGATAAGTCCATGACAGCGTGCTACGCGCGCGCCCTATCGCGTGCTACGCAACAAACGCAAGCGCCCCCTCGGTGGGCCGTGGGCAATGCACAAGACGGTCGTCTCGACCATGTATTTCGCCACCGCACGCCAACTGTGAAAAATTCGGGAAACGCCGTCGATTCTCGGGTTCATTTGCACTTCGACCTCGGCGAAGGTGAGATTCGCATTGCGCAGCAGCAGCAGCACGCCCATGTCCTGATAGTCAATTAGCGTCGCACTCTCACCCGCGAGTAAGGCACAGGCGCGGGCGTTGTACAGGCGAAATCCGGAGGTCAGATCCTCCAGTGAAAAACCGGTGAGGCGGCGAAAAAAAGACCAGGCAAACTTTCGCGCGCGACTGCCACGACTGGGGCAGGCACCAATCACCACGTCAGCGTAGCGCGCGGCTTGAAGAATGCGATACAACTCGTCGGGTTGATGCTGCCCATCAGCATCCATCGTGATGACGCTTGAAAAATTGTGGCGCACGGCGTAGCGAATGCCCGTTTGCATGGCACCCCACGCGCCTTGCGGCAGCGGCGCGCGAAGCGTGCGCGCGCCCGCTTGCCGCGCCACGCGACCGGTGTCGTCGCTGCTGCCGTCGTCGACCACGAGGACGTCAGCGTAGCCCAGTGCGATGACATCGGCGACTACCTTTGCGATGGTGACGTCTTCGTCTTTGGCCGGGATGACGATGAGCGGTCGCTCGTGGGCTTCAGGCAGCGGCGCGTCGGGTGCCAGCCAACTGCTGATCGTTTGCGATAGCTGCCTTTCAACCGCATCGATGGCGTATTTGCGGGTCACGCGTTCACGGCCCGCTTGCCCCATTCGCGCGCACCGCTCGGGGTCTGCGGCCAAGTCAACGATGGCGTCTCGCCATGCGTCAGGTTGATCGACGGGCAGCAATCGACCGTTGACGCCGTCACGCACCACCGCCGTGACACCGCTGCCGGAAATCGCTGAAACCAGCAGCGGCAATCCATGATGCATCGCCTCAAGCAGCACGACGCCGAACGCTTCTGTGCGCTCACGGCTGGGCAGGCAAAATACGTCCGCCGTAGCGTACAAGGCGGCGCATGCTTCGTCGCTGAGCTGACCGTCCAGAAATATCCGTTTTTCTGAACCCAGCTCGCGGATGAGTTCCGACAACGCCTTTCGATCCTGACCGTCGCCGACGATTCTCAGTTCCGCGTTTGGAACTTGAGCGACCGCGCGGATCAGGGTGTCAAACCCTTTGTAATAAGTGAGTCGACCCAGTGCCAGCAGGCGAATGCGACCAGGCGACCAGTCGGCGTCGGCTGGCTCGTCCGATAGGGTCATACGGGCTGGGTTGATACCGAGCGGAACGACAGCGCACTTTTCGCGAAAGGCCGCGAGCGGTGCGCTGCTGTCGAGATACGCCTTCGAGGTGCAAATCACGAGCGTTGCGCGCTCAAGCATTGCCTGCTCGAACGGACGATAAAACGGATACAGCAAACGCAACCCGAGGAAGTGCTTCGATGCGATCACATCGGCGTGCCAATGGACGACCCAGGGCAGGCGACGCGCACGTCGGGAAAATAGCGCAACAAAGGCGCTTAAGTTCGGCACGTGCAGATGCAAATACTCAGGCTTCCAGTGGTCAATAGCGCGATTAATCGCTGGAAAAAACGCCGGGGCGAGCGGCGCGAACGCGAGCGTCATCCATACGGGAACGCGCCGCAGCCACTGGGGATCGTCCGACTGCGGGGCTTTACCGTCGCTGTGTACGAGCGCAAAGCTCGCGTGCCCGGCCCGGTGTTGCGCGCCGATCAGATCCTCAACGAATCGCTCGATACCGCCCACGCTGGGAGCAAAATATTTGCCAATGTGAAGGACGCGCATGAAGGAGGACGCTGGCGGAGCAACAAAGAACGACCTGCATGTTAGCTCGCTGCCGTTGACCATCATCCGTAGAATGGATTGATCTTTTGCATTGATTGCCGCCGTGAGCCCTAGCCCCCACATCTTCACCGTCACCGCCGAGAACTTCGAGACCGACGTCATCGCAGCGTCTGACACCACGCCCATTGTGCTTGATTTTTGGGCTCCTTGGTGCGGACCTTGCAAGACTTTGTCGCCGCTGCTGGAAAAATTAGCGATTGAGTATGGTGGCCGTTTTCGTCTGGGCATGGTCAATTCGGACGAGCAGCAAGAGCTTGCGACCATGTTCGGGATTCGCTCGATTCCGACGGTGATTGCACTGGTGAAGCAGAAGCCTGCGAGCGCGTTGCAGGGGGCGCAGCCGGAGAGTACGATCCGGCAGTTTCTCGACAAAATTGTGCCCTCGCTGAGCGACGAAAAACTCGGCAAAGCGCAGGAAAAACTGGCTGCGGGTGATGTGCAAGGTGCGCTCGATGAGCTCCACGTTGCGCTCGCGTTGAACCCGCAGCTCGACACCGCGCGCGTGATGTCGGCGGACATTCTGATGCGTGACAACCGGATTGTTGAGGCTAAGGCGTTTCTCGATGCCTGCAAGCCGCTGACCCGTATGGATGAAGAGTTTAAGCGCGTTGCCACAAAAATTCTGGCGGCCGAGGAAGCAGGCAATTCACCGGAGGCAGCGGCACTCAAAGCGAGCATCGAGAAGCATCCGGGCGATCATGAATCGCGCTTGCATCTCGCGGCCGTACTCGCCGCGCAGAGCCAGTTTGAGCCCGCGTTTCAGACGTTGCTGGAATCCATCCAGATTGACCGCGCGTGGAATGAGCAGGCGGCGCGAAAACGCATGGTCGAATATTTCACATTGGCTAAAGAGCAACCGGAGCTGGTGCGGCGCTATCGGCAGGCGTTGTCGACACTTTTGAATTGACGATTGTTGACGATTGCGGGTGGGTAGCCCGGAAGCAGCGAAGAGCACTCGGGATCGCAACGTGATCGCATCGGTCAACCCGGAATGCGCCGTAGCTCCTTCCGGGCTACGTTTTTTACAATACAGCTTTTCTCTGAAACAGCCTTTCTATTGGGGCTATACGCTGTTTTCGTCAATAGTCGATAACTAGACTTTGTAGCTCCTAGCCCCCATACAAACGTCGTCTTAACGAAAAGCTGTATCGGCCCGCCGCAGCGTGCGGGTTCCATTGCAAAATGCAGCCATGGCAACCTCCCCGACCCTTCTCGTTCAGCGCGCCGCCGCCGGTGATTCGGAAGCGATGCGCTCGCTGTTTTCGACGTTGTATCCCGACATCAAGCGCCTCGCGCGAAGCCGTCTGGCGCAAGCGGGTGGCGTGACCGGCCTGAACGCAACGGCGCTGGTGCATGAGGGCTTCATGCGCATGGCCGAGCGCGAGGGTTTGCAGGGGCAAACGCGGCTGCAATTCTTCGCCTACATTGGCAAAGTGTTGCGCTCTATCGTGATTGATTTTGTGCGCGAGCGCGATGCCGAAAAGCGTGGCGGCGGCATGACGCTGCTGACGATGTCGGCGGCGGCCGCAACGCCCGCGCCGTGGATGGATGTCACCGATATGGTGGCGCTTGATGAGGCGCTGGACCAGCTGCAAAAACTTGATCTGCGCCTGTATCAGGTGATTGAGCTGCATGTGTTTTCCGGCATGTCGCTGCAGGAAGTGGCCGATGAATTGAGCGTCACACTGCGCACCGTCAATCGCGATTTATTGAAGGCGCGCGCGCTGTTGTCGCGAACGCTGGGAACGCCGACGCCGGATCCGGTGGCGTGACGCCATCACTCCCGCTCATCCTGACTGAAGCGAAGGTTCACATGGCGTCGAGACAGTCCTCGAAATGGCAGCAACCGTGGCGCGCAACGTGATCCTTCGCACCGGCTCAGCAACACTAATTTCATGACGTATTGTTGACATGGCCGACCCTCTCAACTTAAACACCATGCCGCAACAGACGTGGCAGCGGGTGTCGGACTTATTCGATGAAGTCATTGAGCTGGCCGAGGGTGATCGCATCGCCTTCATCCGCCGCCTGTGGGGCACCGAGCCGCTGGTGGCGAGCGAACTGGCGGCGCTGCTGGTCGCGGCCGCCAAGGTGGAGAAGACGACGACGCTCGGGCAAGCGCCGTTTGATGCCGTATTGAACGACGCTCTGGCCACAAAAAATGCGGCCTATCGTGCGGGTCAAAAATTTGGCGCGTGGACGCTCGAAGCGTGCATCGGTGCCGGTGGCATGGGCGAGGTCTGGCGAGCCAAGAGGAGCGATGGGCTGTACAAGGCATCCGCTGCGTTGAAGCTTTTGCGTAGCGACCAATCGAGCGAAAAATTAAGCGCCCGCTTCCGTCGTGAACGGGTGGTGCTGGCTCGGCTTAATCATCCGAATATCGCGCGCCTGCTCGATGCCGGTGTCGAGCAAAATCAGGCTTTCATCGTGCTCGAACTGATCAACGGAATGCCGATGCTCGACTACATCACAGAGCACGCGAAAACGCTCGCAGATCGGCTGCGGGTGATTCGCGAAATCGCGCTCGCGGTGGAGCATGCGCACAGCCAATTGGTGTTGCATCGTGATTTGAAACCGTCGAACGTTCTGGTCACCGCCGACGGGCAGATCAAGCTCCTCGATTTCGGCATCGCCGGCGTACTCGATAACAGCGCCGACGAGCCGATGACCAAGCTGACGCAGCTCACCGGTCGTGGCCTCACCCTCGAATACGCGTCGCCCGAACAGATCACGGGCGAACCAACGGTGGCCGCGAGTGATGTCTATTCGCTCGGCGTCCTGCTATTTCATCTCTGCACTGGCAATCGCCCGTTCGCCGCCAGCAGCACCCGTGCCGCGCTCGAATACGCGATGGTCAACACCGATCCACCGCTCGCATCGGCCAGCATCGCGACCAAAATGCCGGGTCCGCTGAACCCCGGGCTGGTCGACCAGATTAACCCCCCGGTGGATGCGTATCGTCTGCGTGGCGATCTCGACGCCATCATCCGCCGCGCCATGCGTTTGCTGCCCGCTGAGCGCTACCCCACCGCCGCCGCGCTGGCCGCCGATCTCGACGCGTGGATGACCGGGCGACCGACTTCGTTTCACGCCGGAGATCGCACCCACGCATCCCGATTGTGGTTTCATCGGCACTGGAAAATTGTCACGATGATCGCATCATCCGTCCTGCTGGTGGTGGCCGCGTTAGCACTGAGTCTGTGGCAGCGGAGCGTGGCGCTGGCCACCACCGAGGCCACGGCGCGCCATCTCGACGGCGTGATGGCGCAACTGCCGGCGCTCGCCGTGCCTGACGCTGACTTGACGATCGAGGCCAAACGCAACTATGCCGAGCTGTTGGTTCACCTGCAACGCCCCCTCGACGCGCTGACGGTGCTCGACGATCTCGCGCCCGCTGTCGTTGCGAAATACAGCAAAACGAGCCCCGTTTACGGCAAGCTCCTGCTCACTCGCGGCAACGTGCTCATGGCGCTTGGAAGAGGTGACGAGGCTCGCGCCGCGCAGCGGGAGGCTGCGCTCATCGTCGAAGCACGATGATGCGTAACGTGAGTTTGATTTGACCGCTGCCTCATGCTTTGCACGGCGTGCATCGATGCAATCAGCTTTTACTTGGAATCACCATTGCACAGGGGCTAGCGCGCCAAAAAGTCAAAAGTCGGTTTCAAGCTAAAACGACGTTTAGCCCCAATGCAGTAACGCTTTAACCGAAAAGCTGCTAGCGTGGCGAAGCCGCCGCAGGCACATCAACATCGATGGTTTCGATACGCCCAACCCGCGTCGCCATCGCCTCCTCACGGGCCTTCACGCGGCCGATCACCATAAAGAGCCGTTTGCCGTCTTCGCCTCCCAGCGCGCAGGCAATGCCCTGATTCGACACCGGGATGCGACGCGTGATGCTGCCGCCCTCGAGCACGCGAACAAACTCGTTTGTACGCGGTGATGCGACCCACACCGCGTTCTCGGCATCAAGGCAAATGCCGTCCGGCGCGATGTTATCGAGATCAGCCCAGACGCGACGATTTGACAGTGTGCCGTCACTAGCAATATCGAACGCTGTGAGCTTCTTCGCGAAGGTTTCGCCGATGATCATGGTGCGGCCATCGGGCGTGATCACCGTGCCGTTCGGGAATGACAGGTCGTTTGCAGCGATCGAGGTTTTACCGTCCGGCGACACCATCACCAACACCGTCGGTTTGGCGACGACGGGTGCCGTGAAAATGTCAAAACCGAAGTTGCCGATGTAGGCGCGGCCCCTCGCGTCGACCACCATATCGTTGCAATGAAAATCCGCGAGCTGACTCAGATCGGCAACCTCGACCAGCCCCGTCGGGTCAAGCCGCATGAGCCTGCGATCCAGCATCGATACCACCAGCAACCGACCATCGGGTAACCAGCCCAAACCTGATGGCTGATTCGGCACTTCGACCACCCCATGCGCGCGGCCCTCGCGGTCAACGCGCATGACCTGATGCGTAAAAAAATCAGAGAACCAGAGTTCTCCATCATGCCATCGCGGGGCTTCGGCGAAGGCTAAGTTTTCAATCAGGCATGGGTAGCTGGACATGGATGTTTGCTCGGTAGGGTGGGCACCCCGTGCCCAAGCGATTGACTGGAAGAAGCGCGCGGCGTGGGCACGGGGTGCCACCCTACAAATTCTCAACTTATTTCGCCGCCAACCCCAATCGCTCAATCAGCAGCTTGTCGTTCGCGAACGTCTCCTTCGCCCACTTCGCATAATCCTCACCGCTGCGATACCAGAGATCCTGGTTTAACTGGTCGAGCACTTCCAGATGTTTCGGGTCATCCATCGCTTTCTTGAACGCATCATGCAACGTCTTCAGGATCATAGGATCCATGCCTTTCGGGCCGACCAGCCCGTACGGCGAATTGCCGACGACGTTCAGACCCAAGTCCTTCGCGGTCGGCACGTTAGGCCAGCGCTTGGTGCGCTTATCGCCGAATGTCGCCAGCAGGCGCATCTGACCACCATCCACATATTTGTCCCAACCGCTGGCATCACTACCCGCCTTCACGTGACCGCCCAGCACCGCCGTCATCAAGTCCGCATTGCCCTTGAACGGCACATGATTGAACTTCACTTTGGCAGCGTCACCGATCTCCTCGAGCAGCAAGTGCGGCGAGGTGCCGGTGCCGGTCGAGCCGTAGTCAATCTTGCCCGGTTCCTTCCTCGCGGCCTCGACAAATTCGGTAAACGTTTTGTACGGCGAATCGCTCTTCACCACGAAGCCAAACGTGTAGCCCGACACGCCGATGATGAAGCTGAAATCGGTGAGCGGATTCCACAGTGTTTTCTGCATATGCGGAATGCGCAACATGCCCATCGGAAACTGCGCAATCGTGTAGCCATCCGGCTTCGCCGCCAGCGCCATATTGCCCGGGCCGAGCGTGCCACCGCCACCCGGCTGGTTCTGCACGATGATGGTTTGCCCGAGATTCTTGCCGGCGATCTCCGCGAGCGTGCGCAGGTGACGATCTGTCGAACCACCCGCCGGCCACGGCACGATCATTGTGATGGGCTTGCTTGGGTAGGCTTGAGCGAATGCTGCGTCGGTGCCTAGCAACAGTGGCGCGCTGACGGCGAGTGCGGTTAACGCTCGCGCGACGCTACATCGCTGTGAAAATTTTGCCAATGAGGAAGGGTGTTGCACGGTGGTTTTCTCCAAGAAATGGGATGATTATCCGATGCAATTTGGACCGCGCGTGCAGGGACAATACTTAACACGAACTAGCGCTCTATCACCTGTGCCAACGCCCAGGCCTGCTCCGCCAATGGTCGCGCACGTTTGCCCGCTTCCAGCGCACGCGCACTCGATGCATTGCCTTGCAGCGAGCGCGCCATGATGCCTTGCAGAATGCCGACAAGGCGAAACATGTTGAACACGAGGTAGTAGTTCCAGTCGGCGGCGCTCACGCTACTCGCGACGAAACGACCGCTGTCGGCGGTGCCGCGCCCACTGCGTTGCAGATAGCTTTGCAAATACTCAGATTCAGTCGGAATGCCGAGTACCGCGATGTCCACACCCGCCAATCCGCGCACGCCATTCCCCGGCTGCATATGCCACACCATGCAGTGATAGGCAAAGTCCACCAGCGGATGACCGAGCGTGGAGAGTTCCCAGTCGAGGACAGCCAGAATGCGCGCTTCGGTCGGATGAAAAATCACGTTATCGATGCGGAAATCGCCGTGCACGATGCGGGCTTCGTCGCTCTCGGGGATGTACGCTGGTGCGTGCTGCGGTAGCCAGTCAATGAGCTGATTCGCTGCGTCGATGGTTTCGGTTTCTGCGGCGCGATACTGCTTGGTCCAGCGCGCGACCTGACGCTCGATGTAGTTGCCGGGTTTGCCGTATTCGCCCAAGCCCACCGCAACCGGATCGACGCGGTGCAGCTCAGAGATGACGCGGTTCATTTCGCAGTAGTGCGCGCCACGCTCAGAGTTCGTCATACCCGGCAACGCCGGATCCCACAGGACGCGACCGTCGACGCATGCCATGATGTAGAACATGGTCCCGATCACGCTTGCGTCCTCGCACAAGGCATACGCACGGGCCACGGGCACGTCGGTGTTGGCGAGCGCGCTGATCACGCGGAACTCGCGATCCACTGCGTGCGCGGAGGGCAGTAAAACACCGGGCGGCTTGCGGCGCAGCACGTAGTTGTTGCCGCCCGCCGTGAGCCGGAACGTCGGGTTCGATTGCCCGCCCTTGAACTGCTCGACGGTCAACTCGCCAGAATAGCCATCGACGTGCGCACGCATGTATTCAGCCAGCCGCGGAATATCAAATACATTCTCGGCGGCGACCGGACGGGTGCCGGAGAAATTGTCGGTATCACTCATCGGTGAAGCATACCCAACTGTCCCATTGCCACCTCGTCAAATCAAATCGTCACGCCGCCATCGACGACGATACTCTGACCGGTGACAAACGAGCCCGCTTGCGACGCCAGAAATATCGCAGCACCGGCGATCTCGTCGGGTTCGCCAATGCGACGCAGTGGCGTCGCTTCAGTGCGCAGCTTGAGCGCATCGGGGTCGTCCCACAGCGCTTTGGCGAAATCGGTTTTAATCAAGCCGGGCGCGATGCAGTTGACGCGAACATTGTGCGGGCCGTATTCAACCGCCAGATTGCGCGCGAGCTGAAAGTCCGCCGCCTTCGAGATGTTGTACGCACCAATGACTGACGAGCCGCGCAGCCCGCCAATCGACGAGACGATGATGATCGAACCCGCGTTTCGCTCAATCATTTGTGGCGCGACGAAGCCAATCAACCAGTGATTCGCGATCACGTTGTTGTCAAGGATTTTGCGGAACTGATCATCGGCGATGCCTGCGAGCGGGCCGTAGTACGGGTTACTCGCGGCGTTACAAACGAGGATATCAATCGTCCCGAATTGCGCGTGGGTCTCAGCAGCGAGATTTTTGAGATCATCCTTCGATGAAATATTGGCCGGGATGGAAATCGCCGTGCCCTCACCGTATCGCGCGTTGATCGCGGCGGCGACTTCGGCGCAGCGCTCGGCCTTGCGCGACGAAATAACCACGCGAGCACCGTGCTCTGCCATGCGCTCGGCGATCGCCTTGCCAATGCCTTTGGAGGACCCGGTGAGGACGGCGACTTTTCCAGTGAGATCAAAGAGTGACATGACGCGTCTCCTGTTAAACGATTTCCTGATTATCAAGGTGACTCAGGTCAATTTTTGTCATCCTGAGCATAGCGAAGGATCACTATGGGCCTTATCGCAGGCCCCACGGAGTTCGACGCGCCGCCACATGATGTTTCGCTCCGCTCAACATGACAGGCCTGTGGGTCGTTGTTTTTCTTAGTCGGCTTGATATTCAGGAACGTTTTTCACCGCATGCCGACCATATTCCATACGCGCAATGGTGCGGTTGTGCACTTCATCGGGCCCGTCGGCCAGACGCATCGTGCGCATGCTGGCATACTGTTTGGCAAGCCCTGCGTCGGTCGACACGCCTGCTGCACCAAACGCCTGAATCGCGTTGTCGATGATGCGCAGCGCCATTTTCGGTGCGGCAACCTTGATCATAGCGATTTGCAGACGGGCCACCTGATTACCGGCTTTGTCCATCGTGTCTGCCGCCTGAAGGCACAGCAGCCGCGTCATCTCGATGTCAATCCGCGCTTCGGCGATGCGTTCGTCCCACACCGATTGGTCAGATATTTTTTTGCCAAAGGCAACGCGCGATTGCAGGCGTTTCACCATCTTCTCAAGCGCTAATTCCGCGCTGCCGATTGAGCGCATGCAGTGGTGAATACGGCCCGGCCCAAGGCGACCCTGTGCGATCTCAAAGCCACGACCTTCACCAAGCAAAATATTTTCAGCGGGTACGCGCACATCGCGAAACACGACCTCGGCGTGGCCGTGCGGCGCATCATCAAATCCAAACACCGGCAGCATGCGCACGATCTCAATGCCAGTTGTATTGAGCTCCACTAGTACCTGCGATTGCTGCGAGTGCGACGGCGCGGACGGATCAGTCTTGCCCATCACAATGGCGAGCTTGCAGCGCGGATCGCCGACACCCGACGACCACCATTTGCGACCGTTGATGACGTAGTGATCGCCGTCACGGCGAATCGAGGTTTGAATGTTTGTGGCATCGGACGAGGCCACATCGGGCTCGGTCATCAGGAAGGCTGAGCGAATTTCACCGGCCAACAATGGCTGTAACCACTTCGCCTTGTGCGCCGCAGAACCGTAGCGCGCGAGCACCTCCATATTGCCGGTATCGGGTGCGGAACAATTGAAAACTTCGGAGGCGAATTGAACGCGGCCCATCTGCTCCGCGCACACCGCGTATTCCAGATTGGTGAGTCCCGCGCCACGATACGGGCTGTCCGCAGGCAGCGAATCAACCGGCAGGAAAAGATTCCACAAACCCTCAGTTTTGGCAATCGCTTTCAGCTCCTCAACCACCGGCACAACTTGCCAGCGGTTCTCGCCAAAGCCCTTCATCTGCTCCGCGTATTTGGGGATCGCGGGATCGATGTGCTGATTCATGAAAGCGATCACGCGATCACGCCAATGGGTTTGCCGTTCCGACATCGAAAAATTCATGGGGATCCTCCTGTTTGTATTGCTGGCGCTGATTCGAATGCAGCCAACTCTAGCAGGACGCGCCTAACGCGTCACCGGGCGACTTGCGATCGAACCAACGTTGATCAGCTTTTCGCTGAAAGCACGGTTATACCGGGGCTACATGAGCAAATAGCTGAAAACCGATTTTTACAATAATTGCCTGCTAGCCCCAGTGCAATATCAATTACAGAATAAAGCTGTACGCTGACCGAGCGCTCTGTTGCGCAGCGCACAGACAGCGCCTTGGCGCGATAGCAAGATTGTTCATTGGCGCAAGCCGCCGACCCAGTTCGCGGCAGACAGCCGCATCCCCCAACCGACAAGGAGTTTGAAATGCAGACAGCGAAAGATTTGATGAGCCGGGACGTTCGCATTATCGATCCGGACGAAACGATCAAGGCAGCCGCGCAACAGATGCTGGACGGCAATTTCGGAATGATGCCGGTGAGTGAAAGTGATCGCATGATCGGCGCGATTTCGGATCGCGACATTGTCATTCGCGCGGTAGCCGTTGGCAAAGACGGCACGACCAAAGTGCGCGACGTCATGACGCCCGGTGTCGTCTGGGCCTACGAGAACGATTCGGTGGATACTGTCGCCACACTGATGGGGGAGCGCCAGATTCGCCGCCTGCCGATTGTCAACGCCGACAAGCGACTGGTGGGGATCGTGGCGCTGGGTGACTTCGCCGTTGTCAGCGCTGACATTAAAACCGCTGGCGAAACGCTGTCGGAGATTTCAAAACCCGACTAACGTGACTCCGATACCGCCGTGCGCACAGTCCTCAAAACTTTTTTCAGGAGAACGACATGACTCAGAGCGACAAGCCGAACTATCCGCAACCACCGCATTCAAAACCGCCGCTCGTCGACGTACTCGCGCAGGAAAGACAGAAGGCGGAAGAAAAGGAAATCGCGGGTCGACACAAGAATGACGGTAGGAATGACCACCAGGGCAATCGACGGCAACCCGGAACCCCGAGCGGGAAAAGCTGAGTTCAGCGACAGCAAAAAAGCGTCAGGCGCTCAGCGCGGCAGGTTACCAATCAGAGCCTTTTTCATCTCATGCGAATTGGCCATGATCTTCGAATACATCTCGAACCTCCGGTTGTACTTTGCGAGGCTCCGTTGATGCTCAGCCAGCTCGGTTGCGTTGGTGCGCGGTTTGAGCGGTTCGACAAAGGGGGGCTGCACAACCGACGAACCTGAACTTTTAGCGGGCGCAAGCGGTGGGCGCGATGCAGCGGGTGCTGCTTGCAGCCATTTCGCCCCGAAAGACAGCTTGTCGCGCGCGTCCATCGCGATGAGGGTGAGCAGATATTTTTCAAATTCATGCACGCTCATCTTTGCGACGGCTGGCAGCATTGTGTTGAGCGTCTTCCATGCCGCGAGGACGGCCTGAATTTCACCGGGTTGCCTCTGCGTAGAAATCGGAGCCCTGACGAGCTTCGTCACGTAATCGTGGATGCGTTTCAGCTGCTCATCGACAGCATTGTGGGACATTTTGCAATCTCCTTGCTATGTTGCAGTCGCAATCCTGTGACCGCAATCTGGTTGCACATTCTGAACACTGAGCGCGTCAATGTATGCCCTTTGCCGCAAATATTGAACATTTTTTTGCCGATGCAGGCTGGTCACGAATACGCAGAAAATGGGATATTCACGATGGCGACGCATTTTTGATCGACAAACTCGAACGTCATGCGCCCATGGCCGTTGACCCAGACTGACCGGTGTCCGCTGCTGAGTCGATGCAATCTCCAGTCCGGCAAAGCCATGACATTTTCATTGCGGGCGGCGTTGAATTTGGCTAGCTAACAGGCTGTGCTTTGGAATCGTCGCAGCGAAAATTGACCCTAGCTTGGCCAGTTTTTGACGGTTTTGCAGTCCCCGTGTCGGGATATGGGGCAAAAAAACGGCGAAAAGTGGACTGCTGCGGTCAATTTGCCGTCGACGATTCCAAAGTCCGATAGGCTGCTAGGGAGACGCTGATCTATTCAATCGGTCATCCTGAGCTACGGCGAAGGATCAGGTGACATGCAATGATTTCAGTGACTTGCAATCGCCGTCGCATG
>JAYVPF010000274.1:0-15137 GCA_043757535.1 Burkholderiales bacterium | reverse complement strand
CTCTCTGGCGGTCAGTCCGACATCGATTCCGCCGCGCATTTAAACGAGATGAACCTTGCCAAAAATAACCCGTGGCCGCTCACGTTCAGCTACAGCCGAGCGCTACATTTTTCCGCGCTCAAAGTGTGGAAAGGCAAACAGGAAAACTACCAGGCCGCGCAGGCTGCGTTCGCCCATCGTTGCCAGATGAATTCGCTCGCGAGCAAGGGCAAGTGGACACTCGCCGCTGAGCAAAGGGCGTAGCTTTTTTCAGGATCAGCTTTATCGTTTAACTAAGGTTTATCGGGGGCTGGGATCATAAATAGCCAAATGTCGACTTTTGACGTTTTTAACCACCAGCCCCAATAGAATAAGGTGTACACGTTAAAGTTATACCACTTCGATGGCCGTAAAAATCGGCATACGTCGTCGCATTGACCGCAGGAACTCCACGCGCCTACGACACTCAAACTTTCCTGTCCCAAGACTTCGATCGCTACATGAAAACTCCGCGTCGCAGCTTCCTCACCCGCGCGTCCGCGCTGCCACTGACGGCTTTGCTGCCACCGTTCCGCGATGCCCACAGCGCCGCGCTGCCCGCAACACCGCAAGACGCGCTCGGCCCGTTCTATCCGCCGAAATGGGAGGGCGAAATTGACGCCGACCTGATCGCCTTTGGCGGTCGCGCGTATGCCGAGGGCACGCCGCTCACCATCACTGGCGTGGTTCGCGGCAGCGACGGCGTAGCCCTTGCCAGCGCGCGCGTCGAAATCTGGCAGGTCGATGCGACCGGCAAATACCGACACCCGAACGATGATGGCGAAGGCCCGGCCAAGCGCGGCTTTCAGGGCTTTGGCCGCACGCTCACCGATAGCGAAGGCCGCTACCGCTTCCGCACCATAAAGCCGGTGCTCTACAGCGGTCGCCCCCCGCACGTTCACTTCCGTGTGCTCGCCAGCGGGCGCAAGGAACTCGTCACGCAAATGTATTTCGCAGGTGACAACAGCGAGCGCGGTGGTTTCTTCGGATTCTCGAAGGAGCGTGATCGGTTGACGGTCACACCGACAGCATTGAAGGATGGCGAGCGCAATGGACTCGCTGCGGCGTTTGATTTGGTGCTGGCCGCAGCTTGAGCTTTTTCCCGCTCGCGGGAGCGCCTGCATCTGTCCCCTCTCCCCTTGCGGGAGAGGGTTAGGGAGAGGGGTTGGGTGGCACGGAGAACTCCTGCTACTGCCACTGCCACCTTCACCCTCTCCCCAACCCTCTCCCCTCAAGGGAGAGGGAGCCTAAAAACAACGCCCCGGTTTACTTTGAGAGCGTGCCCAACCCTCTCCCCTCAAGGGAGAGGGGGCCAAAAAACTAAATTACTCCACGAGCGCGAAGCGCAGCCAGCTGCGCCACACTCACCCCGATCTCCGCCAACACCGCGTCTGTATCCTGCCCCAACGTCGGCGCACGCCGCACAACCGCCCCCGGCGTCACCGAGAGCTTCGGCACCACACCCGGCGTCTCCACGGTCAACCCGTCCGCAGTGGTCACCGCAACAATCATCTCGCGCGCCCGGTAATGCGCATCCTCCGCGATGTCCTTCACCGTGTAAATGCGCCCACCCGGAACATCGGCGGCGTCCAGCATCGCAAGCACGTCAGCGACACTGCGCGAACGGGTGAACGCGGCAATCGCATCGTCAAGTTCGGCCACGCGAAGCACGCGACCGGGGTGCGTCGCAAGCAGAGGATCTCCTCCCAAATCATTGCGCCCAATCGCCGTCATCAAGCGCCGGAAAATCGAATCGCCGTTGCCCGCAATCAACACCTTACCATCCAAGCACTGATAAGCATTCGAAGGCGCAATCCCCGGCAACGCCGAGCCCGCAGGCTCACGCACGACACCGAACGCGCTGTACTCCGGCAGCAAGCTCTCCATCACGTTAAACACGCTCTCGTATAACGCCACATCAATGACCTGCCCCACGCCCGTGGGTGTCGCGGCGCTCTTCGTATTGTTACGATGATTCAGAGCCAACAGCACCCCGATCACGCCATGCAAACTGGCCAGCGTGTCGCCAATCGAAATCCCGACGCGCACAGGCACGCGACCGGGCTCGCCCGTGAGATGGCGCAAGCCACCCATCGCCTCCGCCACCACGCCAAAGCCCGGCTTGTCTTTGTACGGCCCGGTCTGCCCGTAACCCGAAATGCGCAACATGATCAACCCCGGATTCGTCGCGGACAAAGCGGCGTAATCCATGCCCCATTTCTCCAGCGTACCCGGCTTAAAGTTCTCAATCAATACGTCCGCCTCAGCGATCAAGCGGCGCACGATCCCACGTCCCTCAGCCTGCCGCAGATCCAGCGCCACGCTCTTCTTGTTGCGCGACTGTACCTGCCACCACACCGAGGTGCCGTTATGCAGCAAGCGCCATTTGCGCAACGGATCGCCCTCGCCAGGCGGCTCAACCTTGATCACGTCCGCGCCGAAATCAGCAAGTGTTTTCCTGATTAGTTACATGTCTCAGGTAAAAAATTGTCATTGAGCAGCGCGAAGGATCAGTACGGCAGCAGATGCGATCACCACGAGTTTTTGCGTATGCCACCGGATGTTTCGCTTCTCTCAACATGACAGCGTGGGTTACAGGGCGTCTATCTGAGGCACGTAACTAATCAGGAGCGTTTTTGCGGCGAACGGGCCGGCGATGAGCTGGCCGAGTTCGATGACTTTTAGGCCTGCGAGCGCTTGTTGTGAAATCTGCATAAGCAACCTACCGTGCGGGTGCCGACGCCATGGGCGCAGCTACGATCCAGTCCACCAACCGCAGAGACTGAATATTTTTAAACGCACCCTCGTTACTAACCAGCGTCGCATCCGCAGACAACGCGTGCGCAGCGATGAGTAAATCGAGTGGTGCTACTGGCGTCCCAGCACGCTCCAAGTCAGCCCGTAGCGCGCCGTAAACTGAAGACGCTGGTCGATCAAACGGCAGCACATCAACACGCCGCAAAAACTCACGTACTGCTGCGTGTAGCCGAGTCGCTTCTGGCCGTTTCGCGAGGCCAAACAAAAGCTCCGCTTCGGTCATCACCGAAATGCAAACCGAAGTAATCGGAACAAGGCGAAGTGCGCTCACCCAACGTCAAAACCTGATACTGCATCACGGTAGACGCCGCCCGCAAATCAATCAGATCAACCTATGTACCGGTCACGTCCGCCAACGTCCCCGACAGTTCCCACAACACGCCCGGCTCAATGTCCCCCGCCACCGACACCGCCAAATCCCAATCGCTATTCGCATTGGCATCACCGCTCACGCGACTACCAAAGGCAGATATCGCCATCAGGTTGGGCAGGCATCATTGCAACATACTCCCCGGAGGCGTTCCGTCCTTGACCGGCAGCAGGTTGGCAAACCGTCCTTCCGCACCGTCAACAAACATGAACTCGGGCGGCAAGATGGTGCGGCGCTTCTTCGACGGCGGCATCGGCTTGACCGTGCACTGCGCCGACCACAGACCGTGGCGGGTCTCCAGCATGAAGTTCACCACATCGAGCCGATGCGGAAAGTTCGCCAGCGATCCGTATTTGTCGTAAATCTCGTCGATGCGATTGAGATATTTTTTGGGCAGCGCCCACGCCTCCATGACCGTGAACACGTAATCCGCATCAATGTCGGCGGCAGCGGCAGAAATCATCGCCGCCGAACGCTCTTTGCTCTCGTTGTCGCGACTGTCGAGCATGATTGGTGTGATGGTGTCCGTCGTGAACGCGGCAACAAACGCCATGGGGGTCAGCGCCTCGCCTTTCTCCAGAAACCCTCGGGCCGTCGCGATGATGGAATTGATCTGCGGCCAATACCCGGCCGGAATTTTCATGGCCATCTCAGCGCTCTAGCGTCATGGCGACTGCGGTTTCGTATTCGAGATCGAGTCCCGCGGCGGTGTCGGCGGTCTTGTCGAACCGGCGAACGCCGACGTGCATGATCGAGAGGAGTTCGAGGCCAGAGAAATTTTCGCCGGGAAGCAGCTCGACCTGATAGCGCTTGTCGGCATTGTTGGTGTCGAGACCGGAGCGTCCCAGCATCGCGATTTCCATCGTGATCTGCCCAACCACCGATGCGTTGACGTCCTTAAAGCGTTTTATCGCGTCGATCATGTAGAAAACGACATCCATGCGCAAATTGCCGACTGCTTTGCTGCGCACCGTCGATGCGGCGATTCGTGTGAGGCCCTTTCTGGCTTCTTCGGCGACGGCATGCACGGGATCTTCAGCGAGGATGTCCTTGTATAAACGGTCCGACTCGATCATTGCCTCGGGGTCATCACTCAGCTCTAGAAGCTTGGCAAGATTGATGCGACTGTAAAAGTCGTCCGGCGCGAGCTTAAGCGCCTGGCGCAATAGTCGCGCAGCTTCAACGTCGTAACCGGCGCGTGCCGCAAGCGCACCAAGCGAGCGCAGGGCGTACACGTTACCGGGTTCGATTTCCAGCGCTTTGCGAAAGGACTGTTTCGCCGCTGGTACCTCGCCCTCGGACGCCAATGCGACGCCCAGCGCAACGACGCCATTGACATGATTCGGTGCAAGTTCAAGTAGGTGCCGGAAGAGCGGAATCGACTCGGCCTTCCGGTTCAGCTCCGACAGGCACAACGCGTAGTCATAGAGGATCGCAGCATCTTGCGGGTTCACGACATGGAGCTGCTGCAACATTTTCAGGGCGCGATCCAATTGCCCCTGACGGGCGAGGGTGACGGCTTGTTCGTGGGTGGGGATCATGCCGAGTATTTTGTACTTTTTTTGGACATTCACGTAAGCGCTGGCGCGTCGATACGTAGGCGCGACCCCGACACCTCTCACAAGACGCCAGGCTCAACACACCCCACCACCCACACCGCCAAATCCCAATCGCTAATCGCGTTGGCAGCGCCGTTCACGCGGCTGCCGAAGGCGTATATCGCCATCAGGTTAGGTAGGCGGGATTGCAGGAGGTTGATGAGCGCTTGGTGTGGCATGGCGGAGGCCGAAAGGCGAGTCCCGTGATTGTCTTGCAACAGCGCAAGCCACGCGCCGTAAGCGACCAAAGCCCCACCAAAGCAGGTAGGAGTCGGTGTTCGCCCATTGCGTCATTTGGGAATCAAGGCTACAAACAAACGTTGCCAACATTTCACCCTCATGAGCCAACTCACCCGTATCTACCGCATGAAGCAAATGCTCGCCAACGGGCGCGTAATGACGCAGAAGCAGTATATGCATGAGTTCGAGACGACCGTGTCAACGTTCAAGCGGGATTTGCAGCTACTACGCGACCAGACCGATGCGCCGATTGTTTGGGATCGGAAAGCAGGGGGCTATCGCCTTGAAACTACGCAAGCAAGCGGCGAAACCAGCAGTGAGCTGCCGGGCATGTGGTTCAGCGAGCGCGAGCTTCTGTCACTCATCTCGGTCGAAGCGCTGCTGCAACAAATCGAGCCTCGCCTGTTCAAAGAGGCGCTAGAGCCTCTGCGACAAAAATTAGACTCCCTATTGGCGAAGACGGCAGGCACGCTCGGCCACGGAAAGCGCAAGAGCGCCGTAGTGCCGCCACTCAGCCGCGTAAAGGTGCTGCCCATGCACCGCCGCGCGGTGGACGACGCAAAGTTTGCTGCCGTCGCAGCGGCACTTCTCACGCGCCGTCGATTGCACGCACTGTCTGTGCACCGGCAAACCCGCCAGCTCACCCGACGTGAACTTTCGCCGCAACGGCTGGTGTCGTATCGCGACAACTGGTATCTCGACGCGTGGTGCCATCTGCGCAAAGCGCTGCGAACTTTTTCTCTGGACACCCTCGAAGAAGTTCGCGTTACGCATGACACCGCAGAAGATATTTCAGCCGATGAACTTGACCAACACTTCGCCAGCAGCTACGGCATCTTCGCGGGCAACGCGCAACACCAAGCCGTGCTGCGTTTCAGTCCGAACGTCGCTGGATGGATTGAGCGTGAACAATGGCATCCCGAACAAACCGCCCGGACGCTCGCCAACGGCGGCATCGAACTCATCGTCCCGTACGGCGTCGCGACTGAATTGATTCGCGATATTTTGCGATGGGGGGCGGACGTGGAAGTGATCGCGCCTGAGGCGTTGCGTGAGCAGGTGCAAACGCAGGTGAAGTTGCTGGCGAAAATTTATTCGTAAATTTTTCGGCAGGCTCACTCTGTGAGCTACGTCGTCAGATAGCCTTCGCCATAACCCTGAATGACAACAACTCCCACCGTGCTCAGTCCAGATTCAAATTCCGACGCGACGATGATTGCGCATAGCGATGGCAAAAATCCGCCCCACCTGTTGCGGGATCATTTGCTCGCTGTTGCGGATCTAGCCGCGCTAAACGCAGCAGGTATTGTTGGTGGCGAACCATGGGCACGCATAGCCGGTCGTTGGCACGATCTTGGTAAGTATCGTCCCGGCTTTCAAAAATACGTTCGACAGGCAAAGGGGGACGACGCGCACATAGAAGGTCGCGTTCCCGGACGGGATAAAACGCACTCTGCAGCCGGTGCGCTGTGGGCCAAACAGACGCTCACAAATAAGTTCGGTGCCTCTGGCGATTTGGCGTCGCGCGTGCTGGCGTACCTCATCGCCAGCCATCACGCGGGTTTGTATGACTGGAACGGCGGGCTGGACGAACGCCTCAACGAGACCGACAGCGATACGGAAATGAAAGAAGCGCTCGCTGCACTTCCGCCCGAAGAAATAACGACTCTCGGTAACTTCGTTCCCGACCTGCGGAACATCCCCGGCGGTAGCGCAGGTTTTTCGCTTTGGGTTCGGATGCTGTTTTCGTGCCTTGTTGATGCTGATTTTCTTGACACCGAGGAATACTTTGACGGGGGCAAGCCGCAGGCGCGTAAAGGATTTCCCGCTATTGATGAGTTGCACGCCGCGTTCAACGCATTCATGGAAACCAAGGCGCGGGAAGCGAAGCCCTCGAGCGTCAATGGTCATCGCGCTGACATCCTAAGCCAATGCCGTGATAAGGCAACGCTAGCGCCCGGCTTTTTCTCGTTGACTGTGCCCACAGGCGGCGGCAAAACACTTTCAAGCTTGGCGTTCGCGTTCGAACACATCAAAGCGCACCCATCCAACAGCGGTCAACGCCGCATAATCTACGCCATCCCCTACACGAGCATCATTGAGCAAACAGCCGATGTCTTTCGCGATGCGTTGAAATCGCTCGGTGACGAAATCTTGGTCGAGCATCACAGTCAAGCTGACGCCGACGAAAAGGACGAAACCGCAAAGAGCCGTCTTGCGTGTGAAAACTGGGACGCGCCGCTCGTCGTTACCACCAATGTTCAGCTATTCGAGTCACTCTTCGCCGCGAAAACGTCCCGCTGCCGCAAGCTGCATAACATCGTCAACAGCGTCATCGTGCTCGACGAAGCGCAGCAGCTTTCCCCCGATTTTCTGCAACCGATTCTCGACTCGCTCAACTTATTGGTTAAGTATTACGGCGTCACCGTCGTTCTCTGCACCGCCACTCAGCCAGCGCTTTCGAGCAGCAACTACTTTGAAGCCAGTCAGAATTTGCGCGGCCTAGAAAATGTCCGTGAAATCATTGACGATCCGGATTCGTTGTACTTTCAACTCAAGCGCGTGAATGTCGAGTTACCGAGTGATTGGCAAACGCCGATGGAATGGTCCGCCGTAGCGGCGGCACTCACGACGGAGGACTGCGTGCTCGCCATCGTCAATACCCGAAAAGCCGCGCGCGAACTGTGTAAGCTTTTGCCACCAGGCACCTTGCATCTTTCGGCACTCATGTGTGGCGAACATCGATCCGCCGTCATCGACGAAATCAAAGCGCGACTTAAAGCAAAACGGGACGGCTGTGACCAAGAACCGCTGCGCGTTGTCAGCACGCAACTCGTCGAGGCAGGCGTTGATCTGGATTTTCCGGTCGTGTGGCGCGCGCTAGCGGGGCTGGATTCAATTGCCCAAGCAGCGGGGCGCTGCAATCGCGAGGGGAAAATCGCGGAAGGTGGGCGGGTGGTGGTTTTTGTACCTCCCGGTCGGTTGCCGGCAGGGTCGTTACAGAAGGGGGCTGATGCGTGCATCAGCATCCTCCACGATCAAAATGCTGATCCACTTTCTCGCAGTCTCTTCGGTCGCTATTTTCAAGATTTTTATCGTGCGACCAATCTTGATAAGCGCGGCATTTGCGGGCTAGTTCGTTCTAACGCACCGGATGAAAGCAAACTTATTTCGGCCGTGTATTCGGGCCAATTGCCATCGCATTTGGTGGCAAGAGTCACCGACCAAATTGCGGCGACCGTGAATATTCAATTTCGATCCGCTGCCAAAGCCTTTCGCTTGATTGACGACGAAGACAGCGCAACCGTGATTGTGCGGTATCCAGCGCAAGCGGAAAACATCGACATGCTGCTCAATACGATCACGAAAGAAGGCCCCAAACGCTGGTCAATGCGAAAACTGCAACGATACGCAGTCACAATTCACAAGCGCGATGCCGATAAGCTGCTTGGACGCGGCTTGCGACTTTTGCCAGCGGTTCCGGGCCTCTATGTTCAAGAGGCCGACGGAATGTATGACAATCAATTTGGATTTCGCGGCGACGATTTTGACGCCGATGGCTCAGCCGTAATTTTTTGAAAGCACATCATGCCTAGCTTTTGTCTTGAAGTTTCTGGCTCCTTCGCGTGTTTCACTCGTCCCGAGATGAAGGTTGAGCGGGTCTCATATGAGGTGATGACACCTTCGTCGGCGCGATCAGTATTCGAAGCGATTCTGTGGAAACCGGCTATTCGATGGCGGGTGCATCGCATCGAGGTGCTGCGCCCAATTCGCTGGATGAATCTGCGACGTAACGAAGTGAGCGCGGTGGTATCAACGCGAGACGCACAACAAGCGATGGCTTTAGGCAGCGGCGATTTGGGATTCAACATAGAGGAAAAACGTCAGCAACGTGCCGCTCTTCTGCTGCGCGATGTGGCTTACCGTATTCACGCGCAGATGGAAGTGGTCACCGACGAAGCGCGAAGCAACCCCGGCAAATACATCGACATGTTCACGCGCCGCGCCATCAAAGGCCAGTGCGTGAATCAACCTTACCTCGGTTGCCGAGAGTTTGCCGCTGATTTCCGCCTCGTCGAAAACGCGCCCACCGTAACTCCGTCAACTCCGGCGGCCGCGGCCATCGCCGAAACACGCGAGCTGGGCTGGATGCTGCATGACCTTGACTTCACGTATCCAACCGACCCACGACCGCGATTTTTCAACGCCAAGATGCAAGCGGGCGTGGTTGACGTACCCCCGTTTGAAGAGGCCCGAGGATGATTCTTCAAGCGCTCAATGAGTATTACCGAAGAAAGATCGACGATCCAGATCCGGCGAAGCGTTTGCCCGCATTCGGACTGGAGCAAAAGGAAATTCCGTTTGTTCTCGAAATAACGGCGGATGGCGCGTTGGTGCAGTTGCGCGATACACGTGAACTCATTGGAAAGAAGAAGGTCGGCAGAAGTTTTCGAGTACCGCAGGGTGTGAAAAAAACTTCGGGCGTCGCCGCGAATCTGCTTTGGGACTCAATGGAATATGTGCTGGGATTCGATACGCGCGGAAAGCCGGAGCGCGTGGTTGAACAACACGCAGCTTTTCGCGCACGTATCGAAGCACTGCCAGCACGAACGCGCGAAGATGATGGCATTCAGGCGGTACTGCGCTTCCTGAGCTCATTGGATCGCAGCCGCCTTGAAGGCGAAGCCGCGTGGCCTGAGCTGCTTGAGACCAACCCGGTGATGAGCTTTCTACTTCACGGTGACGTTGATCTGGTGTGCCAGCGCCCCGACGTGGTGAGCGCAGCATTAAACGTAAGCGACGAAGCGGATGCGCCTCAAGCCATGTGCCTAGTCTCGGGGGAGATAGCACCGGTTGAGCGATTGCACGCGCCCATAAAAGGGGTGTGGGGTGCGCAAACGTCTGGCGCGAACATCGTGTCCTTCAACGCCCGCGCGTTCGAGTCCTACGGGAAAACACAGCGCCAAGGTGAGAACGCACCCGTAAGCAAAGCCGCAGCGTTTGCCTACACCACGGCGCTCAATCATTTGCTGCGCAAAGATTCGCCGCAGCGCATGCAGGTGGGCGATGCGTCTACCGTATTCTGGGCGGAACAAGATCACGCGCTTGAAGCGGAGCTTAGCTTGCTTCTCGGTGATTCGTTCAAAGTTGATCCCGATGCAAATACGCTAGCGATCCGCACCCTCTACTCGGCCGTGCAAAGCGGGAGCCTAGGCACGCTTGAGAGCAAACAAAATCGCTTTCACGTACTTGGTCTTGCTCCCAACGCCGCGCGTGTCAGTATTCGCTTCTATCACTGCCTGCCGCTGCTTGAGTTGGCGGAGCGCATCGTTGCCCACTTTGAAGACTTGAAAATCGTGCGGGGTAAAAACGATAAGGAATACCCCTCGTTGTCTGATCTGTTAAAGGCAGTGGCAGCGCGAGGTGAAACCAAAAACATTCCGCCACTTCTCGGTGGCGCAGTACTTGATGCCGTGCTGACCGGCAAAAGAGCACTATATCCACCGCAACTACTTAGCGCCGCCATCGTTCGCTGTAAAGCCGATCAAGCGAAAAAGGACGACGCAGGGCGACCGGTACGCCACGTTTCATACGCGAGGGCTGCCATCTTAAAAGCAAGCATCAATCGATACTTTCGTATCTATGAATCGAACCGCAAGGAGATAAACGTGTCACTTGATACCGACAATTCCGACCCGCCCTACGTGCTCGGGCGACTGTTTTCTGTTTACGAACGTGTTCAAGAGATCGCGGCAGAGCGCGACTTAAATCGGACGATTCGCGACACCTTTTTTGGTGCGGCAATGGCGACACCGATTTCAGTATTTCCAAGGCTTGTGCGTCTCAACCAACACCATTTACGAGACGTCAAACGAAGCCGCCCGAAGTCAGCCGTGTTCTTCGATTTTCTCCTTCAAGAGATAAACGGAAAGCTGGTTCCGCTGCCGGAACCAGCGTCACCATTTCCCGCGTCCTTCGGTCTGCGTGATCAAGGCGTATTCGCGCTCGGCTACTACCACCAACGCCAAGCCTTCTTCACAAAATCTGACGACACATCAACCTCAACGCAAGGAACCCCATCATGAGCCTTAAAAATCGCTACGACTTTGTTCTCGTATTCGATGTCCGCGACGGCAACCCAAACGGCGATCCGGATGCAGGGAATTTACCCCGACTGGACGCTGAATCAGGGCACGGTTTGGTGACGGATGTTTCGCTCAAACGCAAGGTGCGCAATTTTGTTTCGCTGGTGAAGGATCAGACACAGGGCGAGCCCCAAGACGGTGTTAACCGCTTTGAAATCTACGTTCGAGAAAAAGGCATTTTGAACAATCAGCATCAGCGTGCCTACAGCGCGCTCAAGCTCGATGCGCCCGACGAAACTGACATCACTGAAGCGGAGGCACCGTCCGCCGCTGATGCGAAAAAAGCAAAACCCGGAAAAGAAAAACGCAAAGGTAGCGCGGATGACGTTGAAAAAGCGCGACAGTGGATGTGCCAAAACTTCTTTGACGTTCGCACA
The DNA here is from genome assembly GCA_043757535.1 of Burkholderiales bacterium. Taxonomy (GTDB): domain Bacteria; phylum Pseudomonadota; class Gammaproteobacteria; order Burkholderiales; family Casimicrobiaceae; genus Casimicrobium. The sequence continues at coordinate 3,571 of JAYVPF010000274.1, read as the reverse complement.
TTTGGAGCCGTAATGTCTACTAACATTAACGCGGGCCAGGTGCGTGGCCCCGTGCAACTCACCTTCGCGCGATCCGTTGAACCGGTGATTGCGTTGGAGCACTCCATCACCCGCATGGCGGTGGCCACACAAGCCGAAGCCGAGAAGCAACAAGGCGACAACCGCACGATGGGTCGCAAGCACACCGTGCCCTACGGCGTATACGTGGCGCACGGCTTCATTTCCTCGTTTCTCGCCAAGCAAACCGGGTTTGACGAAAACGACCTCGCGCTACTGTGGCAATCACTGGAGAGCATGTTTGAGCATGATCGTTCGGCCGCGCGTGGCGAAATGTCCACACGCGGGCTGTATGTGTTCAAGCACGAATCCGAGCTGGGCAACGCGCATGCTCATTCGTTGTTTGAACGTATTCAGGTTAAACGTAAGGCGGGCTTAGATGTTGTCCGTAGCTTTGACGGATACGAGGTCGCCATTGACGAGTCGGCGATGCCCGCAGGCGTAACGCTTGAGCGCCGCGTCGGCTAACTACCGCCGCGCCGCCCAATACCGTGGTCGTTGCTTGTGGTGAGCAATCGCGATGATCCGCAGCAACGTGGGTTGCTGTCGATAGATCACGATGTAGGGAAAAGTCTGTAATGGAAGCATCCGGGTGTTGTGCGGTCTGCGCGTGCCTAACCCCGGAAATTGCAAAATGAGGGCTATCGTTTGTTCGAGTTCACCGGTGAAATTTTCGGCCGCGGCGAATGCGCTTTCTGCAATGTACCAATCGACGGCTGCGTTTACGTCGTCTCGCGCTTCGTCGCTGAGGCTAACCCGCATGAGTAGCGTGGGCTGCCTTTGCCGCGTCGATCTTGGCGCGAAGTTCCGCTATGACGATATCACCCGGAATCCAATGAGTTCGCCCCGCATCCATATCGTTCACACGGCGAGTAATTTCTTCGTCCCAAGCGGCGGCGACAGCTTCGGGCGAGTCGTCCGATTCGTCGTCGAGGCTGGCAACAACGTCGCGCAAGAGCCTGCTACGGTCCTCTGGCGCGAGTCGAAGGACTTCGTCGGTGAGCGCCTCTAGTGTGAACGACATAACAAAACCTCTACGCGGAAAATCTTGAAAACGAATCGTAACAGGTGAGAAATGCCAACGCCAGTCGATACCGAAAGTGGAGATGCGCCAGACCCCATCGCCCTCTCCGCACTCCAACACTGGATGTATTGCCCGCGGCAATGCGCATTGATCCATCAGGAGCAGGCGTTCGCCGAAAACGTACACACGCTTCGCGGTCAGGCGGTACACAAGATGGTGGATACGCCCGGTTTTGAGGCGCGCACAGGGTTGCGCGTTGAGCGAGCGTTGCCCGTCTGGAATGATGCGCTTGGTTTGATCGGTAAGGCCGATGTTGTTGAATTTGATGGCGAAGGGCGTGCCTATCCCGTTGAATACAAACACGGCTCGCGTCACAAACTTCCAGCGATTGCGGCGTGTGATGACGTGCAGTTGGCGGCGCAGGCGATATGCCTTGAGGCGATGACGGGGAAGGCAGTGGCAGAAGGGGCTCTGTTCTACGCAAAGTCAAAAAAGCGGCGTGTGGTGCCGATATCTGCTTCGTTGCGAGAGACGGTGATGGAGACGACCCGGGCAGTTCGGCAGATGTTGACGAGCGGTGTCATGCCGCAGCCAGTGGCGGACTCTCGCTGCAAGGAGTGTTCGTTGATCGACATTTGTCAGCCCTTCGCGCAAGCCGCGCTTGCCCAGCACGCGGAGCTGCGCACGGCCCTCTTCGACCCTGACCTAACCTAACCTAGACGCTGACCCACGCGCCCTTACATCATGCAATTGCTCAACACACTTTACATAACCACGCCCGAGTCATATTTGCGGCTCGAAAATAGCACGCTGCGCGTAGAGCTGGATGACGAGGTGAAGCTGCGCGTGCCGTTGCATCACTTGCAATCGGTCGTGTGTTTTGGTCATGTGGGCGTGTCGCTGCCGTTGATGCACAAGCTGGCCGAAGTGGGCATTGCGTTTGTCATGCTCGATACCAACGGCCGATTTAAGGCAAGGCTAGAGGGCGCAGTGAGCGGAAATGTGCTGCTGCGGCAGGCGCAGCATCGCCGCGCCGACACGGCTACCCATGCTGCCGCTGCGCCCTTCGTGCTGGACACAGCACGCGCATTTGTTGCGGGCAAGCTTAAAAATTGTCGCGCCGTGTTGCTGCGCGGTGCGCGCGAGGCGAAAGAGGCAGACGAGCAAGCAACGCTTACGCGCGGCAGTGATGATTTGGCGGCATCGCTGCGTGCGCTGCCTGTGGCAGAAACGCTGGACAGCATTCGCGGCGTTGAGGGGGAAGCTGCGCGTACTTACTTCGCGTGTTTGAACGTGCTGGTGCGCTCGGACTTTCGCGAGGCGTTCCGCATGGACGGCAGAACGCGCCGTCCGCCGCGCGACCGATTTAACGCGCTGCTGTCGTTTGTGTACGCGATGTGGATGAACGATTGCCGCTCTGCGATTGAGACTGTCGGGCTTGATCCGCAGATTGGTTTTTTGCATGCGGTGCGGCCTGGTCGTGCGGCCCTGGCGCTGGATTTGATGGAAGAGTTTCGCGCGTTTGGCGACCGGTTGGTGCTGACGTTGATCAATCGCGGACAAGTGACTGCGGATGATTTCATCGAACGTGAAGGCGGCGCGGTAACGTTGAAGGATGATGCGCGACGGGCGGTTGTGGTTGCGTATCAAGAGCGCAAGCAGGAGGCGCTCGCGCATCCACTGCTGGAGCACCCGATTGCGCTCGGGTTGGTGCCGATGGTGCAAGCACGAATTCTGGCCCGCGCCGTGCGTGGTGATGTTGAAGGTTATCTGCCGTTCACGGCAAAGTGAGTTTGTATGTTGGTGATCGTTTGCTATGACGTGAATACGGAGACCAAAGAAGGTCGCAGACGGCTGCGCCGTGTCGCAAAAACTTGCGAGGCCACAGGTCAGCGCGTGCAAAAATCAGTATTCGAATGCAAAGTAGATTTGATGCAGATGGAAACGCTGGAGCGCGATCTTTTGAGCATCATTGACCAGTCGCTGGATTGCCTGCGGCTATATCGGCTGCCCGATGTCAAGGGCTGCGAAGTGCGCGAGCATGGGCAATTCAAAGCTGTAGATTTCGCTGCGCCGCTCGTTTTGTGAGTCTTTGCGCGAACCCGGTTCGACCACCTCCCACGCCACGGGTTCGCGCTGTGCGTAGTGGGTTGAATTTGCTGAGGATTTTCGTTTCGGCACAGAACTGCATGCCGCTTAGTCTGCTGATTTCTGAGGGTTCGCGCAGAAGCGCGAACTACGCGAACGGAATCAACCGCTTACACTTCCGCAGTCTCCCGCGTCGCACGACGCGGGAGTGGATTGAAACACCGTGAGCTCCATGAACGTCTTAACTTTTGCTTGTCTCCCGCGTCGCACGACGCGGGAGTGGATTGAAACGCGTCGCTGGTCGGGTGCCAGCCAGCTGTAAAACGTCTCCCGCGTCGCACGACGCGGGAGTGGATTGAAACCTGCCGCAATCGCGTCGATATTGACGTCGTTGTCGTCTCC
>JAYVPF010000273.1:0-15205 GCA_043757535.1 Burkholderiales bacterium | reverse complement strand
ATCAGTTGCACAAGTACATCGCGATTGAGGCGGCCTACGTTGACCTCGGTCGCTTCAGCTTTCGTACCGATGTCACGCCTAAGGGTTCGCTGTCGGGTTCAACGCGCATTGATGGGTTCGAACTGTCCGCGCTGGGCACGTTGCCCATCGGTGATCGCTTCGGATTGTTCGCACGCGTCGGCGCGTTGGCTGGACAAACAAAAACCTCCTACACCGGCAGCGGCTCCATTGAAACGCTGATCGGCGGCGACAGCCAGCGGCGTCGCAGTACCGAGCTTGTTTACGGCGCAGGCGCGATGTACCACATCAACCAAAATCTATCGGTTCGTGGTGAATGGTCGCGCTACGACAAGTTGGGCAGCGTGTTGACCGGCGGGCGTACGAATGCGAATTTGTACTCCCTAGGATTGGTTTACCGGTTCTAGATTTGTGCGCGCCTAGCCGCACGATAGAGCGGCGATTGGCGCAAATGCGTCCTCGCGTTTCTTGAATCAACGGCGGGATAGTCCCCGCCCTACGATCCTGACCGTATTTATTTACCTATTCGTAAGACATTTTAACAATTCATCATAAAAACTCATGTCGAACACACTGACTGCAACAGCGCGCTTCACCTGCAAATTGCCCGGCGGGCTCGCGCTACGCCGCCGCCTCCATTTCGCGGTTGCATGCTTATGCTCGACCGCAGCGTGGGCGGGAGGCGAGCAAACACTTGAGAAAGTTGTGGTCAGCGGAACGGTCACAGCGCTAGGTGTTTCCGATGCAGCAAGCGCCGGTACGGTCTCGCAAAAGCAACTCGAAGCACGCACGGTGTACCGCCCCGGTGAACTGCTCGAATCAGTGCCCGGTCTGATCGTGAGTCAGCACAGCGGCGAAGGCAAGGCAAACCAGTTTTATTTGCGCGGATTCAATCTCGATCACGGCACTGATATGCGCACCACGGTCGACGGCATGATCGTGAATCAACGCTCACATGCGCACGGTCAGGGATGGACCGACGTAAACTTCCTGATTCCCGAACTCGCGAAGCGTCTCGAATATCGCAAAGGGCCGTACTACGCGAGCGAGGGCGATTTCGCGTCGGCGGGTTCGGTGAGCCTTAAATACACAGATAGCCTGACGCAAGGTATTGCCAGTATCGGCATTGGCCAAAACGGATTTCGCCGCGTATTGCTCGCGGATTCGCCCGCGTTCGCAGGCGGCAAATTGCTCTATGCGCTGGAGGGACTTAACAACAACGGCCCGTTCGTCAATCCCGATCAGTTTCGCAAATTGAACGGCGTACTGCGCTACAGTCAGGGTGACGACGCCAATGGTTTCAACATCACCGGGATGGCCTACAAAGCCAAGTGGAATTCCACCGATCAAATCACGCAACGCGCCATCGACAGCGGCTTGATCCGAAATCGCTTCGACGCAATTGATCCCACCGACGGCGGCGCGTCTCACCGTTACAGCTTGTCGGGCGCATGGAGAAAAGCCGACGAAACTTCAAGCACGCAAGTCAACGCATATGTGATCGATAACAAACTTGAACTGTTCTCAAACTTTACTTACTTTCTCGACAATCCGGTGGATGGCGATCAGTTCGCGCAGCCGGATCACCGGCGCACTGCGGGCTTGAATGCAACCCACACGCAGCGGCTGTTAGGGCTCGGACTGGAATCTGAAAACACATTCGGCCTGCAGCTGCAAACCGATAATATTTTCAATGGCCTGCTCAATAGCAAGGCGAGACAACCGATCAGCGTGACGCGTCAAGATCACATCGTTGAGAGCAACGCGGGCATGTTCGTGGAAAACGCAACGAAGTGGTCACCCTGGTTTCGCACAGTGGCCGGATTGCGAGGCGACAGTTATCGATTCAAGGTCAGGGCCGACAACCCCGATAACGCCGGTACGGCCACTGCGACGATGATCAACCCGAAGCTGAGTCTTGTGTTTGGCCCGTGGTCGAAAACTGAGCTTTACGTGAATGCAGGCAGCGGCTTCCATAGTAATGACGCTCGCGGTACCACGATCAAATTCGACCCGAAAACAGGCGATGCCGTAGATCGCGTGACGCCACTGGTGCGCTCAAAAGGCGCCGAGCTGGGTATGCGCGGCAACTGGCTGCCCGGGCTGCAAACGTCGCTGTCTGTGTATCAGCTTGATCTCGGCTCCGAACTCTTGTTCGTCGGTGACGCTGGCACGACGGAGGCTAGCCGTCCGAGTCGGCGCTTGGGCTTTGAGTTGGCGAATTACTACAAACTGTCGAACTGGCTCACGGTAGATGCAGACGTCGCGTTTGCTCGCGCACGATTCCGTGCTTTCGATCCTGCGGGCGATCGCATTCCCGGCGCAGTGGAAGGGGTTGCGTCGTTGGCGGTCGCCGTCGATAATCTCGGGCCGTGGTTTGGCGCCGCGCAACTGCGCTACTTCGGCCCGCGCCCGTTAATTGAAGACAACAGCGTTCGATCAAACAGTACAACGGTTCTCAATGCACGTATCGGTTATCGCTTTACGCCGAAAGCACGTATCGAACTCGAAGCCTACAACATGACTAATCGGAAAGCTTCGGCAATCGATTACTACTATGCGTCGCGTTTGCCCGGCGAGACCGCATCAGGCGTTAACTCGATTCACTTTCACCCGATCGAATCGAGATCGCTCAGGCTATCGTACGTGATGAATTTCTAGTCGGTCAAAGCAACACTTGCGTACCTAGCTCAACCACACGATTGGGCGGCAAGTTGTAGTACTGGCCTGCGCCCTCCGCTTGCCGCGTCATCCAGGAATACAGCGCGCAGCGCCAGCTTGAAAGTTCTCCCGGACCGTCTTGAATGACCGACCGGGCGATAAAGTAGGTGGTGTCCATCGCGTCGACATTGATCTGACTCGTTCGCGCCTGCTCAAAGGCTGCGGGCACGTCCGGCGTTTCCCGAAAGCCAAATCGCATTGTTATGCGCGCTAGGCCGTTTTCGTTCGACGTCACTTGCATGCGGTGCATCGACGACACGACCGGTATCTCTTCGGTTTGCACGTGCAAGAAGATGATGCGCTCATGCAGCACTTTGTAGTGCTTCATGTTGTGGAATAGCGCGCTCGGTATCAACGATTTGTCCGAGTTGAGATAGACCGCCGTACCCGACACCCGCGGCACAGCGGTGCCAAGAATGGATTCGATACTGCTGATCGGCAGATCCATGCGGCTGCGCTGCTCTGCGGTCAAACGGGCGCCTTTCTTCCATGTCATCAGTAGCAAAAAAATGAAACCGCCGAGCACCAGCGGGAACCAACCGCCGTCCAGAATCTTGGTGAGGTTCGAGCTGAAGAATGCAAGCTCCAGCAACCCGAACGCGACGATCAAAGTCAGCATCAGCTTGCGTGTTTTACCGCCCGTGGTGTAGACCACAATTGCCGCCAACAGCGTCGTAATAATCATCGTTCCTGACACCGCGATGCCATAAGCTGCGGCTAGGGCGCTCGACGACTTGAACTGCAGCACCAACAAAATCACGCCGATCAACATGATCCAGTTGACCGAGGGAATGTAGATTTGACCGCGCTCTGCGTCGGACGTGTGAAGCACGTTAATTCGCGGCAAATAGCCGAGAAGCGAGGCTTGCTGTGTGAGCGAAAATGCACCGGAAATTGTTGCCTGCGAAGCGATGACTGTGGCGGCCGTGGCCAGTATGACGAGCGGTATCAAAAGGGACTCAGGCGCCAATAGGTAAAACGGATTTTTAACCGCAGCGGCGTCGCGAAGAATCAGCGCACCCTGTCCAAAGTAGTTGATCAACAATGACGGGCAAACCAGCCCGTACCACGCGATACGAACCGCTTTCGCGCCAAAATGACCCATATCCGCATAGAGCGCCTCACCGCCGGTCAACGCGAGAAACACGGCGGACAGCAACAGGAACATCGCCTTCGGATGCTCAATCGCAAACATGATGGCGTAGCTCGGATTGATCGCTTTGAGCACCGCTGGCGTTTGCGCAATGCTCATGGCACCCAGCACGGCGAGCGTCCCGAACCAGATCAACGTGATTGGCCCGAATAGCTTGCCCACCTTTCCCGTCCCGTAGCGTTGAATGCAGAACAAGGCGATCAGGATGCCGACGGTGATCGGAATCACGGCCTGCTCAAACTGCGGCGTGGCCACACTGATGCCTTCCACCGCTGAGAGCACCGAGATTGCCGGTGTGATGATGGCGTCGCCATAAAAAAGCGCCGATGCAAAAACGCCGACTGCAATGACAAATGCCGCCAGCTTTGTGCTCTGCCGTCGATGCGTAATGAGCCGATGCGTGAGCGCCGTGAGCGCCAGTACACCACCTTCCTTCTCGTTGTCAAACTTAAGGATCAGCCACACGTATTTCACCGAAATGATCAACAAAATGGCCCAAAAGAACGCTGACAATGTCGCCAGTACATTCGCCTCAGTCAGCGCCAATGCGTGCGGCCCATTGAACGCCTCTTTAAATGCGTAGAGCGGGCTGGTGCCGATGTCGCCGTAAACAATGCCGAGCGCGGCTAATGTGAGCGCTGCGGTACTGGACTTATGGGGTGACTGAGTAGTAGATTGCATGGAAATTTCTTTCGATCAATGTGAGCGGTGAGTAGTGATGATCGACGGAGAGGAGGTGGAGGGAAAATCTCTTGCCTCAAGGCACGAAGCGGTAGCCAACGCCAATTTCGGTTTGAAAGTGCTTCGGTTGGGTCGGATCGGCTTCGAGTTTTTGCCGCAAGTGACTCACGTAAATGCGCAGGTAGTGGCTGCTCTCGACATGCGTCGGTCCCCAGACATCACGCAGCAATTGCCGTTGTGTAATGACCTTGTTGCTGTTGGCGATAAGTGCAATCAGCAGTCGATATTCGATAGCGGTTAGATGCACAGGCTCCGCCGCACGCGTCACTAGACGACGCGTCATGTCAACGATCACGTCACTAAATTGCACCACAGCGGATTCGGATTCGCGTGAACGCAGGCCACGACGCAGGAGCGCCCGGACTCGAGCGATCAGCTCTCCGACTGAGAATGGTTTGGTGAGATAGTCGTCGGCACCGGCATCCAGTACGCCGATCTTGTCGGCCTCAGTTGAGCGGGCGGAAAGGATCAGCACGGGTGTTTGCGACCAGCCACGCAGCTCCTGCACAAACTGCACGCCATCGCCATCGGGCAGACCCAGATCAAGAATCACCAGATCAGGCTTGCTGGTTCCTGCATCGATCAGGCCGGCAGCGAATGTCTCCGCGTCGCGAACCCGAAACTCCGCGCGCTCAAGGCCGTGACGAACGAATCGGCGGATTTGGGCGTCGTCTTCCACCACGAGAATGCAGGGTGCGGGGATCAGGGAGGCGCTCACGAATGGGCCTGCGCTGCCGCTACGACCGTTACCAAAGGAGTGACGGGGCGCTCATCGTCAAGTTCGACGGTCGGCGGCTCTCCACGCGGCAGCGAAAAAATAACCTTGGCACCACCCGTAGCAGGATTCTCTGCACGAATACTGCCGCCGTGCGCGGTGACGATGGCGCGACAGATCGCCAGTCCAACGCCCATGCCTGACACGCTGCTTTCATGTTCTCCGCGTTCGAACAGCGTGAACATGGCGTCGAGTTGATCCGGCGGAAAACCTTTGCCCTCGTTGCCGACAGCGATCTCAAGCAACGCTCCCGCGGTCGACGCGGAGAGCGCAATTTCGCGACCAGCCGTCGCATACTTCGCGGCGTTTTCAAGCAGGTTGCACAGTACCCGCTCGATGAGCACCGCGTCAATATTCACGAGCGGAAGATCCGGTGCGAGCCTCACGTCAACGCGGCGACCGTTCAGGGCGGATGATGAAAACTGGATGCTGGCGCCAATCACTTCTTCGAGGGGCTGCCATTCGCGCTTCAGCGCCAGCGCGCCCGCTTGTAACTTAGCCATGTCAAGCAAATTGGTGACCATGGTGTCGAGTTGCAGCGCCTGATCGCGCAGCGCGGTCGCTGCATCGCGAACTTCGGCATCACTCATCGACGGATCGGTTGCGATGGTGTCTGCCAGACCATACATCGCCGTGAGTGGCGTGCGCACATCGTGTGACAGCGCCGCGAGAATGCTGCTGCGCAGACGCTCGGCCTGCATCGCGAGTTCAGCTTTGCTGGCGACGTCTACATAGTGCAGCCGCTCGATGGCCGTGGTCAGGATTGAGGTGACGGCTTGGAGGAGATCCGTGTGTTTCGACAGCCGCATAGGCGCATGCTCGTCTGCCGCAACAACAATGACACCGCGATGGCGCGCCGCGCCGCGCATGCAGAGCAGTAATCGCTCGCCTTCGTCTGCCCCTAACTCGCAGGCGTCAATGGCGTCCGACGATTCATATACGGCTTGGGCAGCCGCGCGTTCGGCAGCTGAGAGTTCATATTCACTTGCAAGCGCCACCGGTTGCAGGCCGCTGCTCTTCTCGCTACCGGACAGCAGCACCACGACCCTTGCCGAAAACCGGTCTCTCACGAAGACGCGCACAGCATCAACGCTTTGCTCCAGCGTCAATGTTCCCGCCAGCGTTTGCGCGAGACGATAAAGCGCATTCTGTTCGAGCGCCCGAGTCTCGGCGTCGTCAGCGCGCGCTTTCAACGCCGTGGTCAAATGCCCGACGGTGAGCGCCACCGCCAGCATCACCGCAAAAGTCACCAGGTATTGCGCATCGTTCACCGCAAATGAGAACTGCGGCGGAACGTACAGGAAGTCAAACATCGCCACGCTGACCAACGCCGCGACAATCGCCGGGCGACGGCCAAACTGCACCGCGACCACGACAACGGTCAGCAAAAACAGCATCACGATATTGGCAAGGTCAAGCCACTTCGCAAGCGGCCAGGCCACTAGCGCGGTCAGCACGCATGACATTACCGCGCCAAAGTGCTGTCGCCAACTTGAGGGGGTGTCGGCGGAGCGTCTGGTGGCGTTTAAACGGGGTGAATTCAAAGTCGAATCAAAATTAGGTGCATGGGTTGAAGCGTAGGCCGATCAAGGTAAATACGGTGACAATTGTGGTGGTTGATCTGTAAAAAAGGTGTAAATGGAGCGTCTGAAAACTGATTTCGATTGTGTGATCGTGCGTGGTTTACCCGGCAGCGGCAAAAGCACGCTCGCAGCACGATTGGCAGCAGAGCATGGCTACCTGCACCTCGAAGCTGATCAGCACTTCATCGTCAACGGAATTTACCGTTTCGACCGCGCACGAGTCGCCGATGCTCACGCCGTCGTCGCCAGAGATGCTCTTGAGGCGATGCAGTCGGGACGACGCGTTGTGATCGCTAACACCCACGTTCGCCTATGGGAGATGGCGGCTATCGTTGGCGCGGCGCGGTTAGCGGGCAAATCGTTTTGCTTCGTCGAATGCAGCGGCCGTTGGGGCAACGTCCACGCCGTGCCAGCGGACGCTATCACCCGAATGAAGACGCGCTGGGAGCCGCTTCCGGCAGAATTCGGGGCGGTGAGTTTTCGCGACCTGCCGGGTTAGTGTCTCGCCCCGTAAATTTTGAAACATAAAAGCACCGCCTTTTCGCGCCATGCGTCGTTGCAAATGCTCGCAATAGCTCGCTATTGCTGTGCTTTACGCCTAGCCTGACACGAAAATTCGGCACTTTCCTTGTTCCAAAATTTACGCGCCGAGACACTAGCCCCAAAAGCTTGAAAGTCGACCTTCGAGCCCCAAATCCACACTAACTCAACGGTTTTAAGTGCCTTGCAGCGCGTTCTGCCAGGGCTTCGCACGATAAAAAATGGCAAAAAAAGACTTCTACAGCCTTCTCGGGGTCGAGAAATCAGCGTCTGACGACGACATCAAGAAGGCATATCGCAAACTCGCCATGAAATATCATCCGGATCGCAATCCGGGCGACAAGGTGTCCGAGGAGAATTTTAAAGAGGCGAAAGAAGCCTATGAAATGCTCTCTGACCCGAAGAAGCGCGCGGCTTACGACCAATACGGTCACGCTGGCGTCGATCCGCAATCGGCAGCAGGCGCGGGCTTTGCCGGTGGCAATTTTGGCGATGCGTTTGGCGATATATTCGGTGAAATTTTCGGTGGTGGACGCGGCGGTCGCCAGCAGCGTGCTGATTCGCCGTTCCGTGGTTCCGATCTTCGCTACAACCTCGAAATCACGCTGGAAGAGGCGGCGCGCGGCACCACCACCAAGCTGCGCATCCCGAGCACTGAGACGTGTGAAGTCTGTCACGGCACAGGCGCAGAAAAGGGCCATGATCCAGAGACTTGCCCAACCTGTAAAGGCGCGGGCGTCGTTCGCGTTTCGCAGGGCTTTTTCTCGGTGCAGCAAACCTGCCCACAGTGTCGCGGCAGCGGCAAGATCGTCAAGCATCCATGCAAGGCGTGTAACGGCGCAGGCTCAAAGAAAACCTCGAAAACGCTGGAAGTCAAAATTCCTGCGGGTGTTGATACGGATGATCGCATTCGTTTGGCGGGCGAAGGCGAGGCTGGCACCAATGGGGGCCCGGCGGGCGATCTCTACGTCGTCGTGCAACTCAAAGCGCACGCCGTTTTTCAGCGCGACGCGGCGGATTTGCATTGCGAAATGCCGATCTCATTTTCGACCGCTGCACTCGGCGGTGAACTCGAGATCCCGACACTCGATGGAAAAGCGCTTCTCAAGGTGCCCGCAGAGACGCAATCCGGTCAGGTGTTTCGCCTCAAGAACAAAGGCATCCGCCCCGTGCGCGGCAGCGTAACCGGCGATTTGTTCTGTCATGTGCAGATCGAGACACCGGTGAGCCTGACTTCGCGGCAGAAGGAACTGTTGCGTGAATTTGAAGAAATTCGCGAGAAAAACGCCTCAAAGCAGAGCCCCAAACAAAAGGGCTTCTTCGACAAGTTGCGCGAGTTCTGGGAATAATCTGAAGGGCATCTCCAAAAAAACGAATTTTTAGAGATGCGCTGTTCGCCCACTGGCGCGCCGCTGCTCGCTGCCAGTGGTAAAACTGGCTCACACTTTCTTTAAGTTCGTGAGCTGCGGCGCTGGCCGATCAGCCGATCAGCCGATAAGCGCCATGCCGAAACCCTTCACGACAGAACTCGTCACGACTGCCACGGGCGATGCTACTAATGCGCTTGCCGCGTCGGCGCGCCGTCCGATGCGCCTGCGCACGCTGCTCACTGTGCCGTTTGTCCTGTTGATTGTGATTCCAGCGCTGGTGATCGCGGGCACATCGTTGTACACCGGATTGCAGGCCGTCGACGTGTTGTCGCGGCAATTGATGGACGACATTTCGGCGCGCGTCGGCCAGATGGCTGTGCACCAGCTTGAAGAAGCCGCAGTCACCATGCGCGCCACCTTTCCGAACGCGGATGACAGCTTCAACGCCTCGCTCGACGTGTTTTCCGATAACGAAAAACTCGAACGCAAATTATTCGAATTGACGGCCGGTACGCGCACGACGGGATACCTCTATTTTGCTCGTGAAAACGGCAGTTTCGTCGGCGTGGATCGTGGGCGACCCGGCGCTCGCGCCGCCGCAACCGTGCGCTTGCAGGAGCCGGGTGGCAAGCCGCGCCAGAATTTCACAGCGCGCGGCCCCGGTGATCGTACGCACTTACTCGAGATTGAGGAGCGAATTTATGAAGCGCGCGAGCGACCCTGGTACAAGCTCGCAAAATCTTCGCAACGTCTGGTTTGGGCACCCGTGTACGTCTCGTTTGCATCCGGCGCGCTGGTCACCACGGTGGCACAACCGGTGGTCACTGCGACCGGATCACTGTTCGGTGTGCTGGCAGCGGACGTCGAACTGTCCGAGCTAAGCGCGTTCATGAAGGGCGTTTCGGTCAGCGCCAACGGGGTGGCGTTCATCGTGGATCGTGAAGGCATGCTGGTCGCGACGTCGACGCCCGATCAACCGTTTCGCAGTGAGGGCGGCGTGCAAAAGCGGGTGGCCGCGCGCGACAGCCCGAACGAGATGGTGCGCGCGGCGGCGCAGTGGTGGCGCACGCCGGGGCGCGACAACACGGTCGCGCCCGTGATCGCGATGATCACCTCGACCGGTGAAAATGTTGATGTCGCCGCTCGCCGCGCGACGGGCATCGACGGCATCGACTGGGACATCGTGGTGGCGATTCCGCGCAGCGATTTCACCGCACCGATTGTGAAGAGCGCGATCAGCATGTTCTTCGTGATTCTCGCGGCACTGTTGGGCGCGTTGTTGCTGGGTTTGTGGTTGCTGCGCCGGGTGACGCGCGACGTTGACCAACTAGTGAATGTGACGCGTGAGATTTCTGCCGATGGCTTGCCCACGCACATCCCGACGACGACGTTAGCGGAGACGGGTGTGCTCGCCACGGCGTTCGGGGAAATGGTCGAGCGACTGCGACAATCGTTGGCTACCATTCGCACGCAAAACGATGAGTTTGCCATGCTCAACACCACACTGGAGGATCGCGTGGAGCAGCGAACTGTTCAGTTTGCCGAACAAAATCTGACGTTGACCGAAGAGATAGTGCGTCGGCAGCGGCTGGAACGCGATCTGCGCACCACCTCTCAGGCGGCACAAAAAGCAGCCGAAGACAAAGCGCGCTTTCTGGCGATTTTGAGCCACGAGCTGCGCACACCGCTGCAGGCGGTGGTCGGAGCGAGCCACCTGTTGGCGGCGGGTGAGATGGGGCATACGCGAACCGACGCCGTGGAGACCCTCGATGCGGCGAGTAAATCGCTGCTCACGTTAATTGATGGTGTGCTCTCTTACTCGCGACTGGAGGCTGGCGTTGTCACGCCAGTGCTGCGGACCTTTGCCCTGCGCAATTGCCTGGACGACGCGGTACGCGTTGCACGTGCTGCGCAGAATAAAGCGGCGATTTCGCTCTCGGTGCAGATTGATCGCGATGTGCCGCCTACGCTTCACACCGATGAGGGCATGCTGCGCCAGGTGCTGATTAATCTGCTCGTCAACGCGCTGAAATTTACGGTCGAAGGCGAGATTCGCGTTGATGTTCACGTTCACAACGCCGCCCGTGACGGCGATCCACTTCGCCTTGATTTCGAGGTGACGGACACCGGCCCCGGCGTTGATTTGCCGACGCAGTATCGGTTGTTCCAACCGTTCCAGCAGGGCCGCAGCCCAGACGGGCAAGAGGGCGTCGGCAGCGGTCTGGGTCTCGTGATTTGTGCGCTGTTGGTACGCGCGCTCGGTGGTGATATTGAGATGCACAGCGAGCTGGGCAAAGGAACCAGTATGAGCTTTTCTATTTTGGCCCAGACGGCGCAAGCCGACGTGACGGCGTTGTCGGCGCTGGCCGACGGCGTCAGTACCTCGTCAGCCGCGCAAACCGCAACGACGCCGCTGGCGCTCCGCGTGATGGTGGTGGAGGACAATGACGTTAACCGCGAATTGCTCAGCATCATGTTGAGCCAGCTCGGTCACACGGTGGTCGGCGTTGCCGATGGCGAAGCGGCGATTGAAGCGGCAGCAGCGGGCGCGGCGAGCCAGTTTGATGTCGTGCTCATGGACTTGAATTTGCCGCGTATCGGCGGCATAGAAGCCACGCGGCGCATTCTGCAAGGCTACGCCGGGCGCGGCGATCCGCCGCTAATCATTGCGCTGACGGCCAGCGTGAGCGACGCTGATCGGGCGCTGTGCGCGGCAGCGGGAATGAGTGGATTTTTGACCAAACCGGCCACCGTGTTCAGCCTCGATTCAGCGCTACGCAACGCGGTGAAAGATCGCGGGCCGAGTGCCGTTGCGGACATTGTCGACGTGCTTGATCGGGTGACGCTCAATTCCCTCGTGGATCTCGAAAAACGCGCCACTGAACCGTTTCTCGCCCGCCTGGTTGAGCGCTTTTTGAAAGGTTTACCGGATGATCTGGCGCGGGTGAAAGCGACGTGGGAGCAGCGGGACACCGTGAAAACCACTGCGGCGGCGCACGCTCTAGTGGGCGCTGCGGCCGCTGTGGGCGCGGGCGCGCTGTCGCAGGCGGCGCGGCGCATGTCAGATTCGCCGGAGCAATTGCACTTCGTAGAATTGACCAGCGTCGCCGAACGCACGAGCGTTGCTTTGGCGGAGTGGCGTACCCAATGGCTGACCCATCGCTGACAGCCAGCCCGACCGCAACGGTGAAATACGGGATAGTGGCGCAACGTCCCCCACTGCGATTTAAGATACTTCTGATAATCTGTACAAACGGTGTGTTTCACCCGATAAATCCGTCTTAACGCGAGAAAATTTAGGGCAATGAACGCATCTTCCCTTCCCCCTCCTATCCGCATTGTTGTCGCGGACGACCACCCCATCGTTCTGGCGGGTCTCGTCGGAATCCTGTCCTCGGATCGCGGCATCCGCATCGTCGGTCAGGCCGAAGACGGGCAGCAAGCCGTCGAGCTGATCCGTAAAGGCGGGGTTGACGTATTGCTGCTCGACCTTGCCATGCCGGGGCGTGCGGGCCTCTCCCTGCTGCGGCAACTGCTCGACGAGGGCATTGATCTGCGCGTTATCGTTTTTTCCGCCTACGACCCTGCGTCGCACAAGGACCGCTCGCTCGCCGTCGGCGCCGCCGCCTATCTCGCCAAAGGCATCGCGCCGCAGGAAATCCTCGACACCGTGCACGCGGTCATGCTGCGCCCGGTGCCAAAGCGCACAGCGGGCGGTGACGACGCGCCCCATGCACAACTCTCGCTGCGGCAATATGACATCTTCATTCGCCTCGTTCGCGGCGAGTCTGTGACTGATATCGCCAAGGATTTGCACCTCAGTGTGAAGACCGTCAGCACACACAAAGTCACCGTGCAAAATCGACTGGGCGCGAACTCTGTCGTGGATTTGGTTCGCTACTCTATGCAGCATCACCTGGTGCCTGCCAACGAGTGATTTCCGGCGTATTGCGATGTTCAACTTTTAGCTGAAATGGATATGCAACGGGGGCTGTATAACGATTTTGTCGATAGTCGACTTAAGCCGATTTGGCCGGTCAGTCCCAATGCCGCTGTGCTTGCGGACTAAAGCTGATTACCCCACGCAGCCTAAACTGAACATTTAGCGCGCTCAGTGCGCCTAGCATCGCTAGCATCTTAAGTTGCTCTCCTCCCCTTCGTGCCAAGCGGCGCGCCAAGAAATGACATCGAACCAACGCATGTTCCGCGCGCTCCTCAGTGTCGCCCTCATTTTGGGCATCGCCATGGGCACGCGAAACGCGTTCTCGGGCCTGTTCCTGCAACCGATCTCGACCGACATGAAATGGGGCCGCGAAGTGTTTTCGCTGGCCATCGCACTGCAGAATCTGGTGTGGGGCATCTCGCAGCCGTTCATCGGCTACATCGCGGATCGCTACGGCGCGAAACGCGTGCTGATGATCGGCGCGGTGCTCTACACCGTCGGTCTGATCTGGACGGCGTTCCTCTCCAACACCTTCACGCTAGCGCTTTCTGGCGGCATCCTGATGGGCGTCGCGATTGCCTGCACCACCTATTCGGTTGCCTACTGCGTGCTCGGAAAAATGGTGCCACCCGAGCGCCGCGCCTGGGCATTCGGCATCAGCGCCGCCGCGGGCTCGTTCGGCCAGTTTCTGTTAATCCCAGTCGGCCAATGGTTCATCAGCCACAACGGCTGGTCGTTCTCGCTGGTTGGCTTAGCGCTCATCACCGCCACCATCGCGCCGCTGGGCTGGTATTTCGCCAAACTCGGTGAGGAAGGCAAGCTGCCCTTACCGGTCAGCAATGTGCGTCAAGCGACCGCCGGTGAGGCGCTGCGCACCGCGTTCGCGGATCGCAGCTTCTCGCTGTTAACGCTGGGCTATTTCGTGTGCGGCTTTCAGGTCGTGTTTATCGGCGCGCATCTCACACCGTACCTGCTGGACAAAGGCATCGAAGCGCGTGTTGGCGTCACCGCGCTGGCGCTGATCGGACTGTTCAATTGTTTCGGCACTTACCTCGCGGGCGTGGTCGCCGGAAAGATGCCGAAGCGCTATGTGCTTTCGTTCATTTACTTGATGCGATCAATCGTCATCGTTGCGTTTTTGGCCATGCCAATTTCGGAATGGAGCGTGTGTGCGTTCGCTGCCGCGATTGGCTTTTTGTGGCTGTCCACCGTGCCGCCTACCAACGCCATCATCGCGCAGGTGTACGGCGTGCGCTACCTCGGCATGCTGGGCGGTATCGTGTTTTTCTCGCACCAGATTGGTAGTTTCTTAGGAGCGTGGTTAGGTGGCAAGATTTTCGACGCCACGGGGAATTACGACACGGTCTGGATGTTGACCATTGCCCTAGGGGTATTTGCGGCGCTGGTGCATTTGCCGATAGATGAGCGCGCGCTCGAAGGGCGGCGGCCCGCGTTGGCGTAGTTCCACCTTGCGCGCGAAGCGCAACTCAGTCCCCTCTCCCTTGAGGGGAGAGGGTAAGGGAGAGGGTGACGGTGGCGTCCGAGTGCCGCATGCATTGGCGGATCAACTCCCGTTCGTGGCGAGCTCGTCGAACCATGAACGCAGTGGAACGAGCGCGCTCATGCCGCGCGGGGCAGTAACTTTCTTTTGCTTCGCCAAAAGAAAGTCACCAAAGAAAAGGCGACCCCGATATTCGCCCTGATCCGAGATTTGAAGCGAAAACGTCGCGCGGTTCGAAACTCGCTGCGCTCAAACAACGAACCGCTTCATCGACGTTTCCACTCCAAATCTCGGGGGCGAATACACGGGGACCCTTCGAGCAGATATTGATCGCTCCGCGAGGAAGATTACTAAAACATGGATGCGAGCGTTCAAAGTAACCTTACTATTCCTTGGCGTAACGTCTTTCCAAAAGTGCGAACGAATATGCAATCGAGAATGCCCCTTGATTCCGAGGACTTGGCAAGCTTCCCAGTAAAAGTACCGACAGTACTTGACAATGTCAGTTGTGTTTACTGCGGGGGAGTCCTTTCAAAATCAACTCGCACCAAAGAGCACGTTGTCGCGCGAAGATTCGTTCCAAAGGGCAAGCACGATGGTGGTTGGAACTTGATCGCATACGCATGCACCACTTGCAACAATGCGAAAGCGAGTTTGGAAGATAAAGCAACACTCATTCTGTAAAAGTTGTTTTTAAGGGTTGTTGCTTGTTGCGCAAGCAACGTTCATGGACAGGTAGATTTTCGCGGATTGCCAGTCCTCATCCTGCTCACAGAGCAGGGCTGAAACTAGGCGCAAGCAGCTCTCAGGATTGGGGAACAAGCAGGCCACGCGGGTGCGTCGTTTAATCTCTTTGTTCA